>JAFYKQ010000075.1 GCA_017537565.1 Flavobacteriales bacterium | reverse complement strand
TTTATTCTGTTAATTTTCAGATGGCAAAATTAGTGATTTTATGTGAAAAAAGCACGCCTTTTGGCGTGCTTTGTAGTGTATGTGAGGATTTTTTATTTGTTTTTTCTAGCTATGACTTTTTCGGCTTTTTCTACTATGGCGTCTGCGTCCAAATGATATTTTTTCATAAGGCGTGAAGGTGTGCCACTCTCACCAAATACGTCATTAACCGCTACAAATTCCTGTGGAGCAGGGCATTTCTGTGCCAATACAGAAGCTACACTTTCACCCAAACCACCTATTACGTTGTGCTCTTCGGCTGTAACCACACAACCTGTAACCTTAACCGAATTAACTATCGCTTCCTCGTCCAGCGGTTTAATAGTGTGGATATTGATAAGGTCTACCGATATTCCTTTCTCTTCCAGAGCTTCGGCTGCCTGTACAGCTTCCCATACCAAGTGTCCGGTAGCTATTATAGTAACATCTGTACCTTCGTTTAATTTCACCGCTTTACCTATCTCAAACGGCATATTCTCTGGGATAAATACCGGTACCTTTGGACGGCCAAAACGTAGATATACAGGACCATCATATGCAGCAATAGCGTGTGTAGCAGCCTTTGTCTGGTTGTAGTCACAAGGATTTATAACAACCATACCAGGCAACATCTTCATCATTCCTATGTCTTCCAGTGTCTGGTGAGTAGCACCGTCTTCACCCAATGTAAGACCTGCGTGAGAAGCACATATCTTCACGTTTTTTTCTGAATATGCTACACTTTGACGTATCTGGTCATACACACGAGCCGTAGAGAAATTGGCAAACGTACCAGTAAAAGGTATCTTGCCACCTATCGTAAGACCTGCTGCCATACATATCATATTGGCTTCGGCTATACCTGTCTGGAAGAAACGGTCGGGGTGAGCCTTTGCAAATTTGTCCATCTTGAGCGATTCTGTCAAGTCTGCACACAGTGCTACTATATTTGGGTTTTCATCGCCCAATTCGGCCAATGCATCACCAAATCCGCTGCGGGTGTCTTTACTACCCAATATTTCGTATTTTTTCATCATCTTTTTAAGGTGCTAGATATTAGTAATCTCCCAATATGGTTTCTGGGTTCTGTGCCAATGCCACTTCAAGTTGTTCCTGTGAAGGAGCCTTGCCGTGCCATTTGTGTGTGTGCATCATAAAGTCTACGCCATTTCCCATCATAGATTTCATTATAACCACCACTGGTTTTCCTTTGCCTGAAAGGGCTTTGGCTTTTTCTAGAGCAAATATAACCTGGTCTATGTTGTTACCGTCACCCATAGGTACTGCCTCCCAACCGAAAGCCTTGAATTTGTTTTCCAAATTACCTAGTGCCATCACTTGGTCTGTCGTGCCATCTATCTGGCAACCATTGGCGTCTATCGTAGCTATGATATTGTCCACACCTTTGGCGCCTGCATACATCACAGCTTCCCATACCTGACCTTCCTGGATTTCACCGTCACCCATCAGTGTGTAAACCAAATGTTTGTCTCCGTTTAGTTTTTTGGTCAATGCGGCACCTATTGCCACCGATAGACCTTGACCCAAACTACCCGAAGCCATACGCACACCTTCCAATCCTTGATGGCAAGTAGGGTGGCCTTGTAGGCGAGAGTTGATATGGCGGAATGTAGCGAGTTCTGAAACTGGGAAATAACCGCAACGTGCCAGAACAGAATACCATACCGATGATAGGTGTCCATTTGAAAGGAAGAAGATGTCTTGGTTGCGACCTTCTGGGTCCCAAGGACTTGGAGTATGCTCCATTATCTTGTGATAAAGGGCTACCATAAATTCTGTACAGCCCAACGCACCGCCTGGGTGACCAGAATTGACTGCCGTAATCATTCTCAATATATCACGGCGTGTCTGTGTGCAAATATCTTTAAGAGTAGGTTTAGACATTTAAATAGTGTATTATGTATTTGTGTAGATGCAAAGGTAGTCATTTTATATATAAATGCTATATAAAAAGTGTAAAATTTTTGGCGGGTAAGACCTGCCGCCCAGAGAGGCTCTGGTGCCAAATTTAAAATTAGCAGCGTTTCTTCCCTGCTTTACTCCTCTTTTCTTTGCTGCTTCAAAGGCGGGGAAGCCCCGCTGCTGGTTTTAAATCGTCCGCAGGTGCTACCTGTCCCATTGACATTAAGAACGTACGCAGGATAGCCATACAAAATACGACCGAGACCTCATGTCCGTAGCTTGTTAGACGAGCGTAGCGAGGCTAATAAAGCAAAGTTTGAGGTGAGGGTATTTTGGGCGTATACTGCGTACGTCTGGTCACTGGGACATAAACTTGTTTCTTTTGCCTCTTTTCTTTGAAGCAGCAAAGAAAAGAGGAGTAAGATAGGTAAGACCTGCCGTCTGGAGAGGCTCCGGGTAGCGTTTTTTCCTAGGTGTGTGAGTTATCAAGGAATAGGTTCTTCCCCCAGTGGAGCATTAGTCATATCGTCATTCTCTTTGTAATACTTGATGGCAGCCATATAAAGACTGTCCACTATGTACCAGTTGATGATGTGGAAGAAATTTTTTATGTATTCTGCACGGCGGTTTTGGTAGGATAGGTAATAAGCGTGCTCCCAAAGGTCTATGCCCAGTATAGGATAACCCTTGCGTTCCCCGCCAATTCTCATCATAGGATTGTCTTGCAGGGGAGTGGTACATATAGAAAGTTCTCCGCTGGGTTTTACTACCAGCCAAGCCCATCCGCTACCAAAGACACTCATCGCTGCCTCGGTAAATTTATCGCGGAATATCTCGTATGAGCCATATGTAGAGTCTATGGCCTTTTCTATCTCGCCTACTGGACGTTCAGATGTGCCATTGGGTGCCAATATCTGCCAGTAGAGATTGTGATTGGCATAGCCTCCACCGTTATTGCGTACGGCAGCAGGGTAGTCCTCTATCACGTCAAATATCTCGACAATATCCTTGCCTTCCAGCGGAGTGCCTTTGATAGCGACGTTAAATGCTCCTGTGTAAGTGCCGTGGTGGCGGTCGTGGTGTATCTCTACTGTGGTGGCATCTATGTATGGCTCCAGTGCATCATAGGTGTAAGGTAATGGTGGAAGTTCAAACATTTTAGTAGGTTTTTTAGGTTTTGGTTATCTCGTTGTCCAATGTAGCGTTTTTTGTGCTAATGTGCATAATGATAGAGTGTTAAACTCATTGGGAGGGTTTTTGGTTAAATAAATTATAAAAAAAATGTACGAGGAAAAATAAAGTCTATATTTGAAGCGTGAAGGAAAGTGAAATTTTAAAATTTTCAAGCGATGAAAAAAATTGTATTTTATATATCGGTGTTGCTATTTGTTGTAATATCCAATGATGTTTATGCACAGAACTATACTATAACTGGGCGAGTGGTGGACCTGGACGGTAACCCTGTAAATGGTGCTGTGGTGCGTGCTAATAAGAGCAAAATAGAGGCCAAGACATCGGCAGATGGGGAATACGTGATAAAACTATCGCCAGATGATAGAAAATTAAGAGTGTATTATAATGATGTCCTGCACAAATGGCAACGTGTATCTGTTAAAGATACGACAGAAGGAGTGACTCTTAAGATAAATACAGCACCAGTGGTAGAAATGGTCAAGGGAGATACATATTACCCGTCGATAGATGATAATACATTCTCTCGTATGATAGACGGACGTTTCCCAGGTTGTTATACATCGGGTAATTATGTTGTCATACGCGGGCAGATGTGTATGTACTATATGGTGGACGGTGTGCGTGTGCCTTCTCTGGAAGCAGCCAATCCTTATGACGTGTATAGCATTACTATCATTAGAAATATGGCCGATTGTGTCATCTATGGTCGCGATGCTCGTAATGGAGTAGTTATCATAAAACTCAAAGACGGCAACAACAATGCCCCTCGCGAAGGCTCGGGTAAAAAAGCCAAAGTGTTTATAAATTCAAGTATGGGGGCTTCTTTTTAAGCGTTGCTACTAGAAACCAAATCCATCTAGGGATATTTCCAGTGCTTCTTCTTTTTCTGGGACTTGTGCACGGCGATGAACCTTGTGGCCATATACCAGTATGGCACTCTCGGGGCATATCTGTTCGCAAGCACCACAGCCTATACATACCTCGGGTATGATTTCGGGTACAGGTATTCCACGACTATTTACTACCATATGCACAGCACCTACTGGGCAGTGTTCTGCACAAGCACCGCAGTCATAATCACGTGCAAAGGCTACACATTTGCTGGGGAATAGATGTGCTATACCTACCTGTACAGAATGTTTCTGTTCTACTGTAAGTGGGCGTATGGCTCCCGTAGGACATACATCTCCACATACAGTACAGTCATATGCACAGAAGTGTCCACCGTCATAACGCATTACTGGTTGTAGAAAACCACGAGCACCGTACTGTGTGATAGATGGTACCAATACCCCCGAAGGACATTTGGCTATGCATAGATGACAACCCGTGCAGGCATCGTTGAATATCTCTATACCTAATGACCCAGGAGGAGCTACTGGTAGACGTTCGCCTTCTACATAGCAAGGACGGTTAAAGTTACAACCACGTGCACGAGGGCATTCGTCTACCATAGCACATATCTTGCGGTGAGATTTATGTGTGTCTTTGGGTGTTGCTTGGGCGGCTATCGCTGTAAGGGTGATTGTAGCACCAGTGGCTAGGAAATCACGACGAGATATAGTATTGCAGTCTTTTTTTACATCTGGAGATTCTACCTCCTTTTTATCTTTTTTCCAAGGAAGGGCAAATGTGTATTTTACTCCAGATTTTGCACATCTATCCAGACAGTTAAAGCATACTACACATCGTGAATTGTCTACTGTTTTATTTTTGTGGTCTATGCAGCCCGATTTGCAGGCAGCGGCACACATTCCACAAGACGTGCAAGATGTCTTATCCAGAGTGATTTTAAGTATAGAAAATCTAGATAGTAGGCTCAATCCTGCACCCACGGGGCATATAGTGTTACACCATAGGCGGCCTTTGCCATAAGCCATAAATCCTATTACAAATAGTATGGCGATAGATACACCACTTCCTATCCACGAAAAAGTGTCATATCCCATCATATATGTTCCCTGTATGCCTACTTCGGTGCAGAACCAGCTTATAGCATTGTTAAGCGAGTAGTATATGGGAGCAAATACGTTTTGTGCTATACGTCCATAGTTTGAATATGGGTCTAGTGCCAGTATGATAATAAAAGCACTAGAAATAAAATATGAAAGGACTGTTATGATAAGTAGTCCATATCTTAATGCGTTGTGTGGTTTGCTGTAAGAGTAACGCGAGTTTTTATTTTTAAAATTTTTCTTTTTGCCACGTCCGCTTGTAAAGGATATGATATCCATCATTATCCCCAAAGGACACAGCGTAGAGCAATACACACGTCCCATTACAAATGTGAGCAGTAGCAGAACACCTACCGCTATCCACATAGAGTGTAGTATGGCAGGTATTAGTTGTACCTCTTGCAGGTGTGTATTGGGAACATTTGATGAAAAATCCAGAAAATAAGCTGTGATAAGTATAAAGACAACGCTGGCAATTGCTATGCGTATGTATTTCAATAGAGATGAATTCATATGTGTTTAATAATGAGGTTATCTATGCCACAAATGTATATATAAAATCCCAAAGCAGCTAATGGCTTTGGGATTTTTGTGTTTCAAATGTTGTGTTTTTCTTGATGTTATGATATGAGCGAGCACATTTTGTAGAGTAGACGTGCTCCTACATTGGCGTCCCATTCGTTATCGTCAGACGATGGGCATACTTCGTTAAGGTCTGCTCCTATTATATCACGTCCCGATTTTTTAAGCATCAGCAGTAGATATGTCGCTTGGTAGAACGTAAGTCCTCCTGCCACCGGAGTCCCAGTCCCTGGGCATAGTGAAGGGTCCAGCCCATCTATGTCAAAGCTTACATAAACACGCTCTCCCAGTGATTCTATTATATCACGGCATATCTCTTCCCACGTCTGCCCGCCAAATACTCTGCCTGCTATGACTGGATAGGGGAATTGTTTTACGCGTCCCTTGCTTTTTTCTACCAGTTCTATCTCGTCGGGGCAAGTGTCGCGTATAGCCACTTGTACCAGTCGTTCTACTTGTGGAATTTTAAGAGCATTGAACATAATAGAGGCGTGAGAATACTCAAACCCTTCATACGCATCTCGCAAGTCTGCGTGGGCGTCTATGTGTAGAATTGAAAATTTCTCTCCTCTTTCGGCCAATGCCTGCATATATCCCAGTGGGGTAGAGTGGTCTCCTCCCAACAGAACGACTTTCTTCCCAGAATCAAGCAAATCAAGTGTGTCTCTTTTGACCGCCTCTACCATTTCGCGAGAGGCAATGTTGATGCTATCGATGTCTTTCTGTACATCATCTATATCTCCACCTTCTTCCAAGTGTGCAATGACGCCTTCGGCCAATGAACGCATAGGAGCATTTGATACAGATACTGCATCACAGGCCATAGCTGTACCTATCTTGTTTTCCCAGGCTCGCGGATAATCCCAGTCGTAAAAATCCAGTTGTGGTGATGCAGCAAGTATTGCATCGGGGCCTTTTGAAGCTCCTCCACCATAGGAGGTGGTAACGTCCCATTTTACAGGATAGACTACCACCGCAGCTTCGTCCAATGAATAAGGGAACCCAAAAAAGTTCCCATTATTCACTCCCGTAGCATTGGGGTTAAAAGTATGTTGTGTGTCCTTGTTACTCATTGAGCATCTTTTTTACATAGTTTGGCATAGCAAATGCCGCACGATGAATGTCGCTATTGTAGTATTTAAGAGGATTTTCTTTTTCAAATTCTTTTATTACCTCTTCATCTAGTGCAGGTATGTCAAGTTCACCTTTTACAGCAGTCTGGAAACTCCACAGTCCTGTAGGGTATGTAGGTATGCTGAACAACATAGTACGTACCTGTGAAGGGTTGAATATGCGTTTAAGACAAGCGTTAAGTTCGGCAAATGTACGTTCGTTAAACAGTGGTGATTCTCCCTGTGTGATAAGAACACCACCTTCTGTCAATGCGTTGCGGCAGTCTGTGTAGAATTTTTCAGAGAATAGACCTTCGGCTGGGCCTACAGGGTCGCTACCATCTACTATGATATAGTCAAAACTTCCCGCAGGAGCATTTGCTACATATGCTATACCATCGCCTATGATAAGTTCTACGCGTGGGTCATCAAATGCGGCGGCTGTCTGTGGAAGGTGCTCTTTGCAGGCTTCAACCACATTGGCGTCTATCTCTACCATAACGATTTTCTCAACACCCTTGTGACGGCATATTTCGCGTACGCTGGCACCATCACCACCACCTATGATAAGAACGTTTTTGATACCTCCGTGAGATAGCATCACTGGGTGAGAAATCATCTCGTGATAGTGAGCTTCGTCGCGTTCTGTACACATAAACATATCGTCTATTGTAAGAGCTTTGCCATAGCCGTAAGTATCTATAACGCGAGTGCGTTGGTATGGAGATGTCTTGTCATATAGGATTTCTCCCGTGTGGCGTAACGATAGGGCTTGGTTGTCGTCCTTGTCTGTAAACCATACGTTACGTGTGTACATCTGTGGGTTGGTGTGTTTTTTGTTCTGCTCACGCATCGATGCCAGGTCAAAGTCCAACTGAGTGAGTAGTGCACGTGAACCACGACGCAATTCTATGGCAGAATAGTTCTGGGCTTCAAATTTTTCTTTGAGATACTCAAATGAAATCCAAGGGTCAACAGCCTCGCCACAAGTAAACAAGTCCACAGCAGCATAACCGTACTCTGGCCAAGAGTGTATGGCTAGATGGCTCTCCTGTATCACTACAACGCCAGATACTCCGTAGGGTGAAAAATGGTGAAATGTAGAATTTATAACAGTAGCACCAGCCGTAGATGCTGCATCTACCATAGATTTTTCTATACCTGCTACGTCATTCATAATTTCGGGTTTGCAACCGAAAAACTCTACCAGTATGTGTCTTCCCAGTGAATTCATCTTATATATTATGTTTATGTGTATTAAAAATGTTTATATATCGTGCAAAGATACTCATTTATCTCCATATATGGGATAAAATTTTTGGTATATAGCTATTATGGGGTGCTAAATAATAAAATTATGTTAAGATGATGGTATTATGAAATAAAAATTATACATTTGGTGCATCAAACGATAAGAATTTAATAACGCTAAAAAATATATAAGATGAAATTAAAATCATTACTTACGCTTTCACTGATGGTATTTTCGGTGATGCTATTTGCACAGAATCGCACTCTTACAGGAACTGTTAAATTTGGTGATGCACCTATTAAAGGAGCCAAAGTCGCTGTACAAGGAACCAAAAAGGTTGCGTATACAGACGCCGAAGGAAAATTCTCTATAGAATTGGGCCCAAAAGAAAATAATGTTATTATAGCTGGAGAAGGTGTTGTTTCACAGTATGTTAAATTGGGTAAAAAACAGGTTGAACTAGATGTAACATTGCAGTTCTCTGATATGGATAAGGCGATAGCCAAAGGTCTTATAGACCAGCATGTAGCCACTACGGCCAAAGCTACTATGCGTGCAGATGAGGTTACTGGTTATAAATCACTTAAGAGCATCATAGAGAGCAAATCTCCTGGTGTTAACTATGACGATGGTTATGTTTACTTCCGTGGTAGCAGATGTAACCTATACATAGTAGATGGTGTACGTATGGATAACTTGTCATCTGTGGACCTAGATCCAAATATGATAGACAAGGTAGAAGTTATAAAAGACGGTACTGCTAGCATATATGGTGGTGGTAGTGAAAATGGTGTAGTTATCATAACTTCTAAAAAATAATCGGAATAAAAAATTTTATATAATAAAGGCTCGCCTGTGGCGAGCCTTTTTAATTAAGTATATTTTCCCATCACAACTATTTAAAACCAGCAGCGGGGCCTCCCCAGCGGAGAGGCTCCGCTGCCAAATTTTAAAACCACCACCAGCGTAGCTCCCCTGCAAACTGCCAGCGGGGCTGTCCTGCCACCATTGACATAGAGAACGTACGCAGGATAGCTTTATACACATTACATTATTTTATATTCTTTCTTTTGTCTACCAAACAAAAGAAAGAACCAAAGAAAAATTCACCTCCGTTGTTTTTCTATTTCCTCTGAAATTGCCAAAAAATTGGGAGCCTCGAAATCCTGCTTTGCAAACAAAGCAAAGTCTCGGCTCTATTTCCAATTTTTTACCAAATTCCTCGGGAAAAACAAAGGGGATATTTTAGCAGGGGAGCCCTGCTAATAAAAAACTTGCCCATCAGGCGAGTTTTTTATTATCACTTTTTCTTATTCTTCTGTTGTTGCTTGTATTCTTTTTCAGTGACCGTGTTACCCTCTTCATCTACCACTCGTTTTTCTTTCTGGGAGGCAGAAATAAGTACTACGCCGTTTTTGGCTCGTGGGCCGTATGATGCTGTGTAGTCGTCATTAAGTATGATGATGTCATCTATCATCTCTACATCTATACCACGCATGTGGGAGAACTCTTTATCATTGATGATGTACAGCTGACAACGCTCACCGTTTACTTTTATATAGCCATCGTCATATTCCAAGTTTTTACCCTGTGCTGCTATAAAGCCTTTCATATCTCCACGACGGCGAGCGGCTACAGACTCAAAGTCTGTCATAGCGACTGCACCTTTCTGCATACCTTTGGTGGTGATGACAACTGCTCCATTTTGAGCTTTCATACCATAGATAGGAACGGCATTCTCTTTTATCATCTGTATGCTGTAAACACTATGTGGTTCTATGGATTCTATCGTAGCATCCTCCATAGCCACGCCATCCACAATTATAAGAGCTGGCATTTCAAATTCACGTCCTTTAAGTAGTTTTGGTTCTTCTTCATCGCTTTTACCAGAAGTATCACCTTGATTAAAACTAACAAGCTGATGACGAACAAAATACACCTTTTCATTCACAAGATCTGTAGCAGGAAAACGGGAAATGATAGACGCCCAATCCCCATCGGCAGCACCGGGGAAGTATGTCTTTAAATCATCACTGAACCAACCGCGTAGGTCATTCTGGCGTAACATCACTATGAGGTTTACAGGCTTACTTGTGTTGGCTTTACTTATGCGGACGGTGGTACCCTCGGTGTAGTCCATCACACAACGCAGATACTTGTCTTTATTGGTAACACGTATAGCATAACGCCCCGAATCATCACTTACAGCTATCTCGCCAGATGGTGTTTTAATTTTCATATCGGGCACTACACGTCCCCAGCCGTCTTTTACCACACCGCGTATGCTGTCTTTCCCCACAGAAATATCTGCTTTTTCCACGCTTTTATTTGCCTCGTGGTGGGCTTTAGTTACTATTACAACTGCTCCTTCTCCTCCTAAAATCCCATAGGCAGAACCATCTCTCAATGCCGTTATGCTATAAATAGTTTTAACAGAAGGAAGTCCTGAAAGTCCAATACTGTAAAAATCTTGTACAGTTCCATCTACGACAAAACAACTTACATAGCTTTTACTTCCAAGTATCTGTACATATCCAGAAGTATTCAATTTTGCGTTTGTAAAGCGCGAGGCAAAAATATTATTTATATCATCATCTGCTTCCCCTGGATAGTATGTATCTCCTACCATATAACCTACCACGGCAGGATCGGTGGTCTCGTCCAATTCAAAAGCTATAGGCATAGCGGCTATCGTGGCACTTAACTCTTTTTCCATCACGGTGCATTTATTCATGATGAGGCGTAGTTCTGTATCCTTGGGAGTGGCGGTAAGGGTATAGACTCCGCCAGCCTTTGTAACGGCGGCAGCCTTGCTTTTGTTGGTGCGTACGGTAGCACCCACCACAGGCTCACCCTTTGCGTCTATGACCACTCCTTTTACCTCATAGTTTTGTGCTGCTGCTCCCAGTGATAAACTCCCTATCACTGCCAGGAGAAAGAATTTAAGCGTTTTCATGGCTGTAAGTTTTTTTTTACAATAGGTTATATCTGTTTTGTTTGATTAAATACAAGTGTTTATAATACCGCCTCTAAATTAAGAAAAAAAGTATATACAATACATATAACAAAAAATAAAAAGTGAAAAAATACGTTGCACATAGAGAAAAAAAAGAGCATTCAAAATACTTGTGGGAACAAAAAAAAGTTTTTAAATTAGGCACATAAAATTACGATACATATTATTCACTTAACATACATACACTATGGGAATATTCAGGATAAAAGGAGGAGTGGAAATGAATGGTATCATCACTCCTCAGGGTGCCAAAAACGAAGCCTTGGAGGTAATAAGTGCTGTGCTGCTCACCGATGAAGAAATCGAGATGAGTAACGTGCCAGATATCCAGGACGTAAACATACTCATAGAAATGCTTTCAGACCTGGGAGTAAAGGTGAAAAAGACCGCTCCCAATACATATATCTTTAAGGCCGATGATGTAGATGTGGACTATCTGCATACGCCTATGGGAAAAGAAAAAGCCAAAAGATTGCGTGGGTCTATTATGATATTGGGACCGCTATTGGCACGTTTTGGTAGGGCTTATATCCCAAAACCGGGCGGAGATAAAATAGGTCGTCGTCGTGTGGATACACACTTTGATGGTTTTATAGCATTGGGTGCCAAATTCCGTTATGAAGAAGAAACCAAATTCTATTCCATAGAGGCTCGCAATCTGAAAGGAACGTATATGCTACTGGACGAGGCTTCGGTAACCGGTACGGCCAATATCATAATGGCTGCCGTACTGGCCGAAGGTGTTACAACTATTTATAATGCTGCTTGTGAGCCTTACATACAACAATTGTGCCGTATGCTTAATGCGATGGGAGCCAAGATAAGTGGTGTAGGTTCAAATCTGCTGACGATAGAAGGTGTGGAAAAACTGCACGGCTGTAAACATAGAATACTTGCCGATATGCTGGACGTGGGTAGCTGGATGGGACTTGCGGCTATGACACATTCAGATATCACGATAAAGAACGTTGGTTGGGACGACCTGGGACAGATACCTCGTGTTTTTGAACGTATGGGCATACAGATAATACGTCAGGGTGATGATATGCGTATCCCTCAGCAGGATATCTATGAACCAAAAGGCTTTATAGATGGGTCTATACTTACGGTATCTGATGCTCCTTGGCCAGGATTTACACCCGACCTTTTGAGTATAATACTCGTTCTGGCTACACAGGCTCGTGGTAGTGTGCTTATTCACCAGAAGATGTTTGAAAGCCGTCTCTTCTTTACAGACCGTCTTATAGATATGGGCGCCAAAATCATTCTATGTGACCCTCACCGTGCTACGGTCATAGGTATGGGTAAATATCATTCGTTGAGGGGTTGTACTATGTCTTCGCCAGATATACGTGCTGGTAATGCTCTGCTTATAGCAGCTCTTTCTGCTCGTGGGGAGAGTGTTATACAGAACATAGAACAGATAGACCGAGGATATGAACGCATAGAAGAACGTTTGCGTTCCATAGGTGCTATAATAGAACGTGAAAACTAATGTAGGATTATTTAATTGAGTTATGAAAAAATTATTGATGATAATGGTGCTCCTGTCCATTTCTGCAGGAGTATTTGCACAGGGTAAGGCAGGTGTTTCTCTCAAGGAGATGAATACTGGCAAAACTCAAAAGATAAAATTGGATAGGGTAAAAACAGGTTCTGTTATTCTAGATGCTGAAGCCGAAGTCCCTTTATCTTGGAAAAATATAGTACAGGGTGATGTTCATTCTCCATATGGCAATGAGGAGGCATCGGTGGCTATTCTAGTGTCGGTGGGAGGGGAAACTATTCTTACAGAAATGTTTAAGCACGATAGCAGTGATGTAGATTATTTCAAAAGTAATATATTAGGTGGTGATGTATTCCATGTAGAAAAGTACTATGCCAAAGACAGTATGAGAGTTGTGAGAATAGATACTCGCCGTCCAGAATATGGTATATATTATATTATGTATTGTGCAGAAAATGAAAAAGGACATCTTATAACCATGTCTTGTATTATACCAGATAAAACAAATGCGTCTCCTCGTACAGCTCTTAAAAAGTATATACCTGTATTTGACGCCATACTATCTACTGTAGATATACAGGAGACCATACGCCATATAGAAAAAGATACACTATATGTGAAACTAAATGAATGTGTGGCCAGAATAGAGGCATATAAGGCCGAAAGTAAAGCCATCAAAGGTCAGGTGTCGGCTTCTATGTACTCAGATAGTACGACGTTTGTTTACTTTATGATGGATGCAAAAAATATAGCATCTGTTATGGATTCGGCTGTGGTAGATGATAGGGCGAGAGCAAACCTTATGGCTACAATGGTAGATATACAAGAGATGAAGGTAAAGTCTATGACTCTATCTAATTTTACTAATTCAAATAATCTCAATGTGTTTTTAGGGGTAGGAACACTGGTAGAGAATAACAAAACCAAGCCATATATGTTGGGATTGGTGCCATATAAAAATATCTTATTGGGAGTAAAAATGGTCATAGAGGACGAGATAAATCTCGCGTATTATATGGATAATATGATGTTTATATTGAAAAATGTACATATAAAAGAAATGACTCTCCCTGCTATAGTCCCACAAGCCGATACGCTAGCTATAAAGATAGAGAACGATACTACGCGGATGTTGTATGTGCCACTTAAAAAAGGTTGGAGAGGAGAAACAGATGGAAAGACAAAACATACTTTTATCTATATGACGCAAGGGGAAAATATGGGTGTTGTACCTACCGCTTGGAAATATGAGGATTATACATCTCCCGCCCGTCAGGCCGCCATGTGTAAATCATTGGAAAAAGGTCAAGAGGCCTCTAGTGTGAGATATAAAAAATGTGGGGACTATGATGTGTTTGAGATATTTAAAGTTAAAAAAGGTAACCCATCACCACAGAAAAAAGATATGCATATGTTCCTGATGTATGGAAATGGTATGAGGATTAACGTGTGGTATTTCTGCCCTGTAAATACCGATGTGGAAAAGGTCAGTGGAAAATTTGAAGAAATGTTGAAGACGTGGGAGGTGAAATGATGGGGTATAAAAAGTTTTACCTAGTCTTATCACTGTTTTTATGTGTGAGTAGTCTATATGCACAGGGAAAGATAGAAAGAGCTGTAAAAGAGATAAAAGATGGTAGTGTAACGACTCACGTCATACCTATGGTGGACGACGTATGGGGAGAGATAGATGGTTGGGTGAGGAGTCCTTACCGCACTGTCTATCCACACTCGTGGAGTAAGAACAAGGCTGTACTTTCAGACGGGGACTCTTTTATACATCTATCGGTGGTGCGTATGTCGAGCCGTGTGCAACGCGATGAGCTGAAAGCGACGTTTGGTTCCATAGATGCACATCGTGGTATAGCCTCTTCACAGGGGGGAGAGTATGTAACATCTACATTTTTTACCACACGTGAAGGTTATCCTGTGGTACGTATAACGATGAAAAAACGCAAGGGACGTGATGTGGCATATATGGATATATATTTTGTGCATACGTCTCGCAATTCTATTATCACGGCCAGCAGTGCCGTAGCTGCTGCTGATGAAAAGATGCTGGAAGAGAGCTATAAAGGCTATCGACAGGTGTTTGATTATATGATAAATGCCATAGAAAAACGCTAATTCATTTTTTGGCAGTCAAAAAGTCAGTCGTGCTATTTAATAAGTAGTGACACTATGTCATTTATGTGGCAAATAGGTGGAAAAATGTGTCTTGGCAAGGTATTTGCATAGTAGATAATAAAACAGTAAAGAACATTAAAAGATATGAAAAATAAAAAGAAAGCTGTGGAAGCAGAAAAAGAAGAACTGAAAAACGAAGAGACTCCTGTGGAAAAAGTAGCAGATGGTGCAGAAGGAAATGAGCAGGTAGAGGTGAACTATGAAGAAGAACTTGCCAAACAGAAGGACGCATATTTGCGACTTTATGCCGAGTTTGACAACTATAAAAAACGTTCGGCTCGTGAACGTGCAGAATGGATTAAGATGTCTACACAGGATATAATGACGGTGCTGCTTCCTATACTGGACGATATGGAAAGAGGTATAGCGGCAGCTGCATCACAGGGCAAGGAAGAAGATGTGAAAGGATTTGAGATGATATACCACAAACTGATAGGAGCATTGGGACAGAAAGGATTGAAGGCGATGGATGTAAAGGCAGGAGACGAGTTTGATGTGGATAAACACGACGCTATTGCCCGTATACCAGCACCTAATGATGAGCTGAAAGAAAAAATAGTAGACGTAACACAGAAGGGTTATTATCTATCAGACAAGGTATTGCGTTATGCCAAAGTCGTAATGGGCGAATAATCATAATAAAAAGAAAAGATGAAAAGAGATTATTATGAGGTGCTGGGCGTAAGCAAAGGTGCTACGGCAGACGAACTCAAAAAAGCCTACCGTAAACTGGCTATCAAATACCACCCAGATAAAAACCCGGGAGATAAAGAAGCCGAAGAAAAATTCAAAGAAGCAGCCGAGGCTTATGACGTCCTGTCCAATCCCGATAAGAGAGCTCGTTATGACCAGTTTGGCCACGCAGGTATGAGTGGAAACGGTGGTTTTGGTGGTGGTAGCGGCTTTGGCGATTTTGACATTAACGATATATTCAGTAGTGTGTTTGGACACGGATTCTCTGGATTTGGTGGCTTTGGCGGTTTCGGTGGAGGAGGCTCTTCTCGTGGGGGAGGCCGTGCATCGGCAGTGCGTGGTAGCAACCTACGCATAAGAGTGAAGGTAACATTAGCCGAGATAGCCAAGGGTGTAGAAAAAACCATCAAGATAGACCGTATGGTCACATCTACAGATACTACATACAAGACTTGTCCTACGTGTGGTGGTAGTGGACAGCGTGTCGTTGCCCAGCAGACACCATTTGGTATGATGCAGTCTGTAACACAATGTAACACGTGTGGCGGTAGTGGTAAAGTGGTAGATAAACTGGGTGCAGGAGCCAATGCCGAAGGTCTGGTACAGAAGACAGAATCTATATCTGTAAAAATACCAGCAGGTGTGGTAGATGGTATGCAGTTGCGTGTGGCAGGAAAAGGTAACTGTGGACCTATGGGTGGTCCTGCGGGAGACCTTATAGTGCTTATAGAAGAAGTAGCAGACGATGTATTCTCTCGTGATGAAAATAACCTGCTGTATGAACTATATGTAAGTATGCCCGATGCTGTACTGGGTGCCAAAAAGGAAATACCTACGGTAGATGGAGGAAAGGTGCGTATAACGATAGAAAAAGGCACACAGAGCGGCAAGATACTACGTCTTAAAGGCAAAGGGCTGCCAGAATATGGTCGTGCAGGACGCGGGGATATGCTGGTGTATGTGAGTGTATGGACTCCACAGGATTTGACTCGTGAGCAGGAGAAGTTCTTTGAGTCGATGCAGGGAGCAAAGGATTTTGAGCCACGTCCATCATCTTCACAGAAGAAATCGTTTATGGACCGCCTGAAAGAAATGTTCAGGTAAAATAATTAAGGTGAAAAAACCATCGAGCCGCCCGTGAGGGCGGCTCGATGGTTTTATATAGCATTTAACATTTTACTAATTTCTCCCTACAAACGAAGTTTAACATAATATTTACCCCTCCTCTGTAGGGATAATGTATTTTTCATTAAATTAGCCACATAAATAAATGTATCTACTACTATGAAAAAAACACCGTTTATCTTGATTGTTCTTTCCATACTCATAAGCTGTGGAAATATAGATAAGAAAGCTCATCACGATGTTCCTCATATTCATATAGATGTGGATAGCACAGAACACTATATGGACTTCGCAGAGTTCCTGGATACCTCTTTCTACCGCGTGATACCACTGGAAACAACCCCTGAATGTCTGGTGGGAAATGAAATACAAAAAGTATTTTATCGTAATGGCAGGATATATGTATGGGAAGAACAATCAAAAGGTGTTTTTATGTTTGATGAAAACGGCAACTACCTAAATAAAATACAGACACCGGGAGAAGGACCT
>JAFYKQ010000074.1 GCA_017537565.1 Flavobacteriales bacterium | reverse complement strand
GTAGTTCCTTATACCATAATTAAAAAACGGTTCTACACCCACACTAAGTGTTTGACAGAGCAAATATAGATATTTTTTCTTATGTTGTAAATAATTTTTATGCTTTTAGAGATATTTTGTAAGGAATAAGAGTTAATTAACATTAACTACCATAAATTTTATCCAAGAATAATTTTTTATACATATATTTGCACTTGTAGGGACAATCCTTACAAAGAATATTATTACACAAAATATCAACTACAACACACTTCATTATGATAAACGTTATACTGGTAGATGACCACGATATAGTAAGAAAAGGCCTGGAACTTATTTTCAAACAGACCGATGAATTTAATCTGATAGGAACTACAGATTCGCTGGAAGGCACACTTCAACTTCTTAACGAGAATCACGACACAGACATTCTGGTACTAGACTTGGAAATGCCAAACACAAACGGTCTTACTATATTGCGTAATGCCCGTGCAGAATTCCCAAACATACGCGTGCTTATCATGTCTATGCACCCCGAAGAGATATATGCAGTCAACTGCCTTAAAACAGGTGCTATGGGTTATGTCTGCAAATCACAACCTACCGAAACTATCCTGGAAGCTATACGCCGCGTGAGCGAAGGAGCTATTTACATATCAGACAAACTGAACGAACGTATGGCTCTGCAACGACGTGCCAGTCCTAACGCCGCACAACGTCGCCTATACAAACGCCTATCTATACGCGAGATAGAGGTTCTACGTCTTCTTTCTGCTGGTAAACGCAACAAGGCCGTTGCCGAAGAGTTGGGCATCAACGAAAAGACCGTTTCTACATACAAAGCCCGCCTGCTACGCAAACTGAACGTAAGCAACCTGGTAGAACTTATCAACCATACCAAAAATATGGATATGGCAGAAAAGATGTTCCAATAATCTGTCAAATAACATTACTTTATAAACGACCGGCCGCCCACAGGGTGGCCGGGTTTTTATTTAAATTCTATCTAAATCCCAGATTTCCTTTGCAGCCTCTATGATTTTTTCTGTTCTTTTATTTATACAGGTACTATCCCATATAGGCTTCTCTTTATCATCTACAAATTCTATTATTTCTTTCTGTTGATGCAATAGATTATCACTTCCATAAACACTCAATTTATGTGCAAAATCTTTATTACCTAGTGAACTATTTTGACTTTTTGCCATAAGCACTAAGTTCCCTAACTTATTTGTCCACTCATTATAATGATCGACAAGTTTTCCATAACACCCATCATAATTAACAATATTATAATATGATATACTTTTAGGAAATATATGTTCAATACTTGCCCCACTCATAACATCAGAATACAGCAATTTAGGAATTGGATAACAATCATTACACAAATATTGTTCATACCTCCATAGAACATAATTTTTAACTCTATTATAATAAAAATTCTCTTCTTTCAATTTTCTCTCCACTGCAAAATCACCCCAATACGCACCCCACCAATCATGGCCACTTTTAATACTAGTTATAACCGCCCTAATCATACGGCTATAATTATTTGAATATCCCTCGCTCCCATACCAGAAAGCACTCATAAGACGATCATAAATCTTAGCACGACTTCCCACTAGCAAAACACGGAATGTTACATTTTCCATCAGTTTGATTAATCTCTTAAACACCTCATCTTCCACATTGGCAAGTTTTGCTTTAATAAGTATAGGGTAAGACATCGCCATATTATCCAACAACTTCAAATTGGCAGTATAGAACGAGTTGTCTTTTTCAATATATTCCACTAAATGAAAAGCTTTAGACAAATTTGCTACAAACTGTTTTATTTCATCCACGACCTTTTCCTGTGAAAGCTCATCAATCCATTCTTTCACCTCATTAATAACATCTCCACTATTATAACCCCGAGGACTAAATGCTTGCCAATAATACCTTAACACTGCATCTTCATTAATAGAAATAAGCACTATATAACGATATATCTCTTCAAATGCTTTTTCTATATAAGAAATACAATCTTCACATTCTTTTTCATCATAAAGTCCTCTATAAATATGTAATACGAAATACACCTTTAACACCTCCAAATTAGACAGCTTCTTACCTCTATCATTTTGATAAGCGAATATTTGACAAGCTTGTGTCTTATCTTTTACAACAAATGTTGTAATAGCTGCATTTTCCAAAGATGAAATAAACAAGAGTATATCTTCTATAGGCTTTTTTTGTAATTTCCTCTTGAAAAAAATCAAGGCTTCATTTATAGCTATTTGGGAAGCAGAAGTCAATTCCTCTTTTGAATAGTTATTTTTACGCTCAATAACCATATCTACAAAGAAATTATTATCATACGCTACAGTTGCAAACTTTTGTTTTTGCCGTCTAGCTTCTTTTATGTAATAATCTGAAATATCACCCAATAGGTCTTGAATTTTTTCTTTACCATCTATTTCTTTCCATTCTTCTTTTCTTGACTCTAAAATTTCCAAAATCACACTAAAAAATATCACACAAGTAGTAAGACGTTGTTGTCCATCTATTACATATAATGTATCTTCATCTTGCTCAAAAAGAAAATGTCCCAGGTAATAATCTCGCCCTGCACAATCTTTCAAATCCTCTAAAAATTGTGTCAATTGTTGTTTCCCCCACGCGTATGCTCTTTGATAAGATGGGATCTCAAAACGCACATTTCTCCGCCCAAATAATTCTTTAATAGTACTGGCTTCCATAGTAAATTATAGTTTATCCTCCCCAGTCCCGAAAGGCATTTTGTTTAAAATTAAAGAGGCGTAGGACTGTATACCACTCTTAGTTGAAGGTCGTAGGAAACCCTATATACAGATATGGCAATAACAGCCCACGCCTATAGCGTGAGATGCACCATGTCATCTATGTATATAGTTTGAAAATTTCCTACGTTCTCAACTACAAGATGAGCATAACGCTTCTTTTATAAATTCTATGTCTTACAGATAGATCTCACTATCTACCATACAAATATAGAAATAATTATTACTCATTACTCCATTCACACAATTATTATTTTTCATTTTTCTTTCTTTTTCCATACTTTTGTAGCGTATAATCACCATTGAAAAACACACATACGATGAAATACAAGAGAATACTACTTAAATTGAGTGGCGAAGCCCTTATGGGTAGCCAAAACTACGGCATAGACCCTGTACGTCTTAAAGAATATGCACAGGAAATTAAAAAAGTAGCCTCACAGGGCGTACAGATAGGTATCGTTATAGGCGGTGGCAATATATTCCGCGGTATGCAGGGAGCATCACAGGGTATGGACCGCGTGCAGGGCGACTATATGGGTATGTTGGCTACGGTTATAAACGGCCTAGCCATACAGGGTGCCCTAGAAGCCGAAGGTATGCAGACTCGCCTACAGACAGCTGTAGATATGATACGCATAGCCGAACCTTACATCAAACGCAAGGCTATACGTCATCTGGAAAAAGGTCGCATAGTTATATTTTCGGCCGGGACAGGAAACCCTTTCTTCACGACCGATACGGCTGCCACACTGCGCGCCATAGAGATAGAGGCCGATGCTATACTTAAAGGAACACGTGTAGATGGAATATACACTGCCGACCCAGAAAAAGACCCTACGGCTGTCAAATTCCAGACCATCACTTATGATGAACTATACACTCGCGGGCTTAAAATTATGGACAAGACCGCCTATGCTCTTTCACAGGACAACAAAATGCCTATCGTGGTATTTGATATGAATAAACAGGGAAACCTTTATGAGGTATGTATGGGTAACCCCGATGTAGGAACACTAGTGGTAGAAAAGAAATAAAATATAATAAATACGCAAGATGAACGAAGAATTAGAATTGATACTGGAAGATGCAGGCGAACGTATGGACAGCTCCATCGCTCACTTTGAAAAATCTCTTACCAAGATACGTGCAGGCAAGGCTTCGCCTATGATGTTGGACGGTGTGATGGTAGAATACTACGGCACTCCCACAGCACTGGATAAAGTAGCCAACGTTATGTGCCCAGACGCACGCACTATCACAGTAAAACCTTGGGAGAAGAGCCTGCTAAATGTAATAGACAAGGCTATCCTTATCTCAAACCTGGGTTTCACTCCTGCCAATAACGGTGAGATGCTTATCATCAACATACCTCCCGTTACCGAAGACCGTCGTCGCGAATTGGCCAAAATGGCAAAAGCAGAATTGGAAACTGCCAAAATCAACATTCGTAACATACGTAAAGATGCCAATAACTCCATTCGCCGCACAGAAGACGCTAGTGAGGACCTTATGAAACAATACGAAGAGCAGGTACAGACCCTCACAGACAAATACGTCGCTCGTGCCGAAGCCATAATGGCAGAAAAAGAAAAAGACATTATGACCGTAGCATAGATACGACATACCACACATAAAAAAAGGCGGCCTCGCGAGGCCGCCTTTTCTTATCACCATTATACGTTTATCTTCTTTACAAAATCTTCCACCGCATCACGAGTAGCGTCTATGGGAGTAAACACCTTTTCTCTATCCAAAAACTTGGCAAGTCCAGCAGGTATCTCTGGTTCAAATCCCAACACATCATTTATGACATCTGAAAATTTGGCACAATGGGCCGTAGATAGATAAAAACCACTTACCTCATACTCTTTGGTCGCCAAATAACCCACCGCACTATGAGGGTCGCTCACATAGTCATACATAGAGTATATCTCGCGTATGGCATCTTTTATCTGTTCATCACTGCAACTATATCCCTTTACGTCATCACGCAATAGAGCCTCGTCATAGTCATATAGGTCCAGTATTCGTTCATAGTTACTAGGCGAACCCACGTCCATAGCATTGGCTATGGTCTGCTGTGAATGTCGTGGCAGATATTCTCCCGTAGATAGATAATGAGGAATAACATCATTGGCATTTGACGCAGCGACAAAACCACTTATAGGCAGTCCCATACGTCGTGCCAACATACCCGATGCTATATTTCCATAGTTCCCACTAGGAGTAACCACCACAGGTTTTTTCACACCCACGTTCTTATACCACACACACCAAGCATAGAAATAATAGAACGATTGTGGCAACCATCGTAGTATATTTATAGAATTGGCAGATGTTACATTATAAGACCCACGGAATTCATCGTGAGCAAATATCTCTTTAACCACCCTCTGGCAATCATCAAAATCACCCCTTACGCGCAATGGGTGTATATTTTCTCCCAGTGTGGTCATCTGTCGCTCTTGCAGGTCGCTCACCTTGCCTTCGGGATAAAGCACCACCACGTCTATGCCTTCCACACCATAGAATCCTCCTGCCACGGCACTACCCGTATCTCCCGATGTGGCTGTGAGTATAGTAAGACGTTCGTCTCCCTCTCGCAATAGGCTCATCATTCGTCCCATAAAACGGGCCCCTACATCCTTAAAAGCAAACGTAGGCCCATGGAACAGTTCCAATGTATATACCCCACTACCTATCTCTACCAGTGGCACCTGGAAATTAAGTGCATCGGCTACTGCGGCATCTAATTTTTCTTTTTCTACCTCTCCAGCAAAAAGAAGCCCTGCCACATATTGAGCCACGGGGATAAAACCTCCGTCAGATAGTTTCAATAGTTTATCTACGTCTATCTGTGGGATACTCTCGGGCATAAAAAGTCCTCCGTCTGGAGCCAGCCCCATAAACGCCGCCTCACGCAGGCTATAAAACCTCGTTTTCTCTCTATCTCGTGTACTATAATATCTCATATCATCATCTTTTAAGGCTTATTATTCCAGTGTTCTAGCTCCCTGTGGTAGAACGTGAGATACATACACGTCATTTTCTATACCCAGAGCATCAAAATGTTGTTTCATCACACGAGACAGTTCTTCTGCTTTTTCACGACAATCACACACCGCAAAAACAGATGGCCCACTACCCGATATATTGGCTGCCAGAGCACCGCTTGCCATAAGATTTTCTTTCAATGTGTCATATGAAGGGATAAAACGTTTACGGTGTGGTTCTACCACCACGTCCACCATAGAACGAGATATAAGCCCCATATCTTTCAATGCAAATCCTGCCACCAGTCCACCTACATTGCCCCATTGTTTGACTGCCGTACGCAATGGTATCTCTTCTGGAAGTACCGCACGAGCCTCGGCTGTTTTTACCGTTATATGTGGATGCACGACACTACACCAGAAATTTTCTGGCACTGGCAGCCGTACCATATCCAGAGGCTCATACCCACGCATAAACACCACTCCTCCCAGCAAGGCAGGAGCCACGTTATCGGCGTGGCGTGTTCCGCTTAGCAGAGCTTCACCCTCCATAGCAAACTCCACCAGTTTTTCTTCACTGAAAGGACGGCCAAAGAGTTCGTTCATACCCCAAGCCGCCGCCGATGACGAAGCTGCACTGGAACCTATACCGCTACCGGGCAATATCTTACTTACCACTTTTATATGTATCATTGCCTTTTTTCCCAATTCTTTCATAAATGAACGTACGACAGGAGTAATGACATTTTTTTCTACATCGGCAGGTAAATCAACCCCACTATGGTTTTCTATCACCAGACCATCTCCTTCCTCTACACTCATCTCCAGCACATCTCCCACACCGTCCAGAGCCATACCCATCACATCAAAACCCGCACCCATATTGGCTACGCTGGCAGGAGCAAACACTTTTACAGATTTATTTTTCATATCGTTTTTTAAGATTTTCAGAATTACAATTGATTTTAACACCTTTATATCCACCCGCAAAATCCTTTTGCAGCAATTTCTACATCATAAATATATATGTGAAAAAATGGAAAATATACACGCACTACCCCCAAGGGGTAATAGTGTGTGTTGTAGTGCATATAAGCAGACCGCCCAGTGTAAAGACTGGCGTAAGAGAAGGTGTAATATGTCTGCTCACTACTTTATTCATAACGAGGACAAAAATAAATCTTTATTTTCAATTTCCAAATTTTACCAACAAAAACACATCATTTTTCTATTAAAAACATTTTAATATGCTATTTTTTCTCAAAAACAAAAGAAAAACATTAAAAATATCTCAATCATTACACATTCCATATCCCACAGCTTATATAGCCCTGCAATAGAGGCCACATATTACCACTCTTTATATGGGCAAGATGATATGTAAGCATTATAATACCTCACGTCTCCCGTTACCTCATCGCCTGCCCAGGCCGGCATTTCAAATTCTTCGTCTGTGGAGGACAATTCTATCTCGGCCATGACCAAACCTTCGTTATCACCGTGGAAAACGTCTACCTCCCACATATGACCACACACTGGCACTATATAACGAGTCTTATCTATAACACCTGCTTCGCATAGTTTGAGTAGTTCCACAGCTTCATCGGCTGGGATTTCTTTTTCCCATTCGTAACGCGAGGTACCATCACTACTGCTACGACCTTTGATGGTAAGGTATCCTTTATCTCCTCTTACACGTACACGTACCGTACGGTCTGGATTACTGGAAAGATACCCCTGTGATATACGTGACGACGAAGTGGAGTGTGATATAAAATCCCCCACAACCAGAAATTTGCGTTCTATTTCCATTGCAACATAATTATAATGACGGACGCATAGAGAGTGCTTCTTCCTCGGCTTCACGCATCTGTGCGGCTTCTTCATCGGTTTTATCCTTGTAACCCAGATAGTGTAACACCCCGTGAGCCATCACTCTATCCAGCTCATCGCGGAAGCTAATGCCAAGTTTGGCAGCATTATCACGTACACGGTCTACGCTTATAAACATCTCACCACTGATGATATAATCCTCACAATAATCAAAACTAATGATATCTGTGTAGGTGTCGTGGTCCAGATATTCGATATTAAGACGTAGGAGTTGCTCATCTGAACAGAACGTATAGCACAACTCTCCCACCTCACAATCACGACTATCTACCAGTGTTGTTATCCATTGTGTGTAAAAGTCTTCGTCTTCCAGTTCAAATACTGTGTCGTAAATATATTCTATCATAGTCTTATTTTATTTTTTCCCCGTTAAGTGTAAGCGAATAAGTAAGTTCTACATTTCCCTTTAACATAGCCGCCACCGAACAATACTTTTCCAGTGATAGCTCTATGGCTCTTATTACCTTGGCAGCAGAGGCATCTGTATCTATCTCAAAATGCAGATTTATCGATTCAAATGGTCGCAAAGTAGCCGGAGGAGGCACTCGGCGTCCAGTAGCCTTTACCTTATAACCTGTAACCACTGCTCTTCCCTTCTCTTCCAGTATAAGTATCACATCAATAGATGAGCAACCTGCCACAGCCTCCAGTAAAAGTTCCATAGGAGATGTGCCCGTGGGATTATCATCGGTTATGCGGTTGAGCTCTACGGCGGTAGAGGTAGCCCCCACTGCCGTCATATTGTACGAATTACATCGTGAACGAACGAGCGTTATTTCCATAGTTTATGCATATTTAAGCGATAAACAAATATACACACAAATCTCTCTCTATGAATAATGGCAATGATAATTTTTGAAAGAAAAAAATTTTTTGTGTTAAAAGTGTATTTTTTACACCAAAACATTTGCAGAGGTAAATAAAAGTATATATTTTTGCACTACTAAAAATAATTTTTTAGTTTTTCATAGTTATAGTTTTTAGGTTTGGGTTAGTTTTATTGGGAAAGAGTCCTCTGTGAGGGCTCTTTCTTATTATATGTAAGACGCTCATTCGTCTATATCCTCTGGAGTGTGAGGAGGCAACGAAGAAAGCGAACGTTTACCATCTTTTTCTCCTTTCATATTTTCTTCCTGCAATGGCGTATCTGGGTTTATGTACACCAGATAGACATTGGTTATGGTGCGTAGGTTGATGAGTATTACCTGTGCGGTAAAGAGTATCGTCACACTCACCGACAGCCAACTCATCCAGCTGGCGTGAATCATAAAAAACATCGTAAACATAGTAAGTATTCCTTCCACCACTATGGAGTATGCGGTATTGGTAAACATTAACTGATAGAGCGACAATGATTTGCCTCGTGCCACAACATCGGTCATTCGTGTTTTGAGGGTAGAGATTATGCGTTCGTTAAATGTGAGTATGAGTGTGAGCAGGGCAATGGAGAACGCCATAAGAGACCCCAAGAGTGTGACGATAAAACCCAGATTAAAAGACTTGATGATAAGGTTTTTTTCATTGCTTATGGACAGGAAGGCCAGAGCGATAGGCACCGCCCATTCATAGAGGAAGAGATAACGGTTATACCACATCACCACAAAATAGTTATACACTGGTGCCATAAACGCCAGATAGTTATTTACGTGCAGGAAGGCAGGTGTTTTTCTCATAGATAGTTTTTACTTTCAATGTACGCATATTTCCTCTCTCCTGCAATCCACATTTTTATTATCTCCTACGAGTCGCTTTTATTATCTTTTCCCTACAAATGAAGTTTAACATAATATTTACCCCTCCTCTGTCGGGATAATGTATTTTTCACTAAATTAGCCACATAAATAAATGTATCTACTACTATGAAAAAAACACCGTTTATTTTGATTGTTCTTTCCATACTCATAAGCTGTGGAAACATAGATAAAAACGTAAAGCACGATGTCCCACATATTCATATAGATGTGGATAGCACAGAACACTATATGAACCTCGCCGAGTTTCTGGATACCTCTTTCTACCGCGTGATACCACTGGAAACCACCCCTGAATGTCTGGTGGGAAATGAAATACAAAAAATATTTTACCGTAACGGCAGGATATATGTATGGGAAGAACAATCAAAAGGTGTTTTTATGTTTGATGAAAACGGCAACTACCTAAATAAAATACAGACACCGGGAGAAGGACCT
>JAFYKQ010000073.1 GCA_017537565.1 Flavobacteriales bacterium | reverse complement strand
CGGCACCCACGGGGTGCCGCTCTTTGGTTTTCCCGTGTAGGGAGGGGATTATTTCTTGTGGCGGTTCTTCACAGCCGTACGAAGCGTAAAAGCCGAATATGCCAGTAGCACCACCACTATAAATGCCGTAGAACCCGGCGTAGATTCAAAACTCTGATGCAGGCGTCCCGATATAATACCTATCACTATCACCACAAGAGAAAAAACTGCAATGAAAAGTCGCAAATTATTTCTATTCATTTTTCTATTCATTTTATTCTGATGTCAAAAATAGTGAATTTCGGTAGTTAAAACAGTGTTTCTTGATATAAAATTACCAAAAACATCATTATTACCCCCAAAAATTTCTATTTTAGCAATAGATTTTTTAACTTTGCAGCCTGAAAAAAAGATACTTAATAATAAATTCAAATTTCATTTTTAATCTATGAACAATCTTTTCTATGCCGTTCCTCTACTGGGTCTTGTAGGACTTATAGTTATGGCGGTAAAAGCATCTTGGGTTTCTAAACAACCCGCTGGTGACGAAAAAATGCAGAGCCTTTCATCAAAAATCGCTGCTGGTGCTATGGCATTCCTTAAAGCAGAATGGAAAGTTCTTACTTATTTCGCCATCATAGCAGCACTGCTGCTGGCTATTCTAGGTGCTTCTAGCGAAGAGAGCAGCTGGCTTATAGCAGTATGCTTCATCGTGGGAGCTGTATTTTCTGCATTGGCAGGGTATTTCGGTATGAACATTGCTACTAAAGCCAATGTACGTACTACCGAAGCCGCTCGTACAAGCCTTATGAAAGCCCTTAAAGTTTCTTTCACAGGTGGTTCTGTGATGGGATTTGGTGTGGCTGGTCTAGCAGTATTTGGTATGGGTGGTGTGTTTATCGCTCTTGCCTACATTTTTGGAGCATTTGAAGATGCACACTCTATGAAAGTAGCCATCGAAGTTCTTTCTGGTTTCTCTCTAGGTGCTGAATCTATCGCATTGTTTGCTCGTGTAGGTGGTGGTATTTACACAAAAGCTGCCGACGTAGGTGCCGACCTAGTAGGTAAAGTAGAAGCTGGTATCCCAGAAGACGACCCTCGTAACCCTGCAACTATCGCCGACAACGTAGGTGACAACGTAGGTGACGTAGCTGGTATGGGTGCCGACCTTTTCGGTTCTTACATCGCTACTATCCTTGCTACTATGGTATTGGGTCAGGAAGTTAAAGCTGGTGGTGATATGGCCGTTGAAGCTATCCTTCTTCCTATGTTGATAGCTGGTATAGGTATCATATTCTCATTGGTAGGTACTTGGTTTGTACGCATTAAAGACGACAACGGAAATGTACAGGGTGCTCTTAATATGGGTAACTGGGCATCTGTTATAATGACTGCGGTAGCTGCGGTAGCTCTTACTATCTACCTTCTACCAGAATCTATGGAATTGCGTGGTGAAGTTATATCAAACACTGGTGTAGCTTACGCTATCATCACTGGTCTTGTGGTAGGTACACTTATGAGTATCGTTACAGAATACTACACTGCTATGGGACGTCGTCCTGTTAAATCTATCGTACAGCAGTCTTCTACAGGTCACGCTACAAACATCATAGGTGGTCTTTCTGTAGGTATGGAGTCTACTGTTATTCCTATCATCATATTGGCTGCTGGTATATTTGCTTCATATCTGTTTGCTGGTCTTTACGGTGTAGGTATCGCTGCAGTAGGTATGATGGCTACTACTGCTATGCAGTTGGCGATTGACGCATTTGGTCCTGTGGCCGACAACGCTGGTGGTATCGCCGAAATGAGTGGTCTTCCAGAAGAAGTACGTGGCCGTACAGATATCCTAGACGCTGTAGGTAACACTACTGCTGCTACTGGTAAAGGATTTGCGATTGCTTCGGCTGCTCTTACATCATTGGCATTGTTTGCTGCGTTTGTAGGTGTGTCTGGTATATCTGGTATCGACATCTACCACGCCGACGTTCTAGCAGGTCTATTTGTAGGTGCGATGATACCATTTATTTTCTCTTCATTGGCTATTGCGGCGGTAGGTCGTGCAGCGATGGATATGGTAAACGAAGTACGTCGTCAGTTCCGCGAGATACCTGGTATCATGGAATACAAAGCTCAACCAGAATACGAAAAATGTGTGGCTATCTCTACACAGGCTTCTATCCGCGAAATGATGTTGCCAGGTGCGATAGCTCTTATAGCTCCAGTGGTTGTAGGATTTGTATTTGGTCCTGAAGTATTGGGTGGTATGTTGGCAGGTATCACAGTATCTGGTGTACTTATGGGTATATTCCAGTCAAACGCTGGTGGTGCTTGGGACAATGCCAAGAAATCATTTGAAAAAGGTGTTGAGATAAACGGTAAGATAGAGAAAAAAGGTTCAGACGCTCACAAGGCTGCCGTTACTGGTGACACAGTAGGTGACCCATTCAAAGACACATCTGGTCCTTCTATGAACATCTTGATCAAACTTACATCTATCGTTTCTCTTATCATCGCTCCATTTATCGCCAACTGGTATCTACTTAAAGACGAAGTGGTGGTAGAAGAAGCTCCTGTAGCTGTAATAGAAGAGGTAGTAGTAGAAGAAGTTGCTGCTGAAGTGGCTGACACTATCGAACTAGAAGAAGCTGCACAGGCTGTACAGGAATAATCATTACTCCTATATATAATGAAGGCTCGCCCCGTGGGGGCGAGCCTTTTTTATTGCATTTATATTTTTTATAAAGGTCCCATCTTAAAGGTGAAACGATAACCACCCTCTCGCTTACTCACACTTACAACGGCAGGCATATCTCTGTTTATATAAATATGTTCACCTGCTGTTATATCCTCGCCTCTGTCTTTGACCGCTAAAAGAGAGTCCAGTCCTCGCTGTAATTGCAGTGGAGAAATATCTGCCTGTGCTATTTCTTTCATTTCGGCAATGGCAGCATCTATACCCTTATCTTCCACACCATCACAGAATGACACATTATATATAAGGGTGTAATACTCACAACCCGTATGCTCTATCTCTACATCTGCCCTATATGTAGATAGTTTTTTCATAATATCAACTCTATATTATAGTGTCTATCACTTTCTTTTTCTCGACATACACATTGGTGGGACCAAGATACTTTATTTTTCTTTCCATCGCAAGTATTATTTATCACTTACTTTACGCATAAAAAAAACGCCCTCTGCGAGGGCGGTTTTCTATATATAGATTATATTGTACTTTACATTATAGCAGTCCTGTTGAACCTAGGACTATAAGCATTGCATAGCCTAGCACCAGACCTACAACACCCATTATGATACCCACTTTGGCCATATCTTTCTGCTCGATAAGACCTGTAGAGTGAGCCAAGGCATTGGGAGGAGTACTTATAGGAAGTACCATACCCAGTGATGAACCTATCGCCACACCTATAAGCAGTGTGCTTACACCACCCAATGGGTCAAGCATACTACCCATACTACCACCTGCTATCGCAAGTATAGGAACAAGTAGTGTAGCCGTAGCCGTGTGAGATATAAAGTTGGCCATCGCGTAGCATATAAGACCACTACCTATGATGATAAGTATTGGTGACCAAGTATCAAATGGTATAGCCTGTATCAAGTGATGTGCAAGACCTGTCTCGTTAAGTGCAACACCCAATGCAAAACCACCTGCTACCATCCATAGTACACTCCACGATATTTCTTCCAAGTCACGACGTGTGATAACACCTATACCACAGAACACCGCTACTGGGAGCATCGCCACTACGTTGGCATTGACACCTGTTACCTTGTCTGTTACCCATAGTAGTACAGTAAGAGCAAATGTCACATATACCACGATAGAACGCCAGTCTTTTTTGGCTTCACCCTGTATATCTAGAACGATAGTTTTCTGTTTGAATGGGAAAAGATACAACAACAATATCCAAGCCAAGAATATAAGAACCAACGTAAATGGTATCATAAACGCCATCCATTCACCGAAACCTATGTTAAGGTTCATACCTTCTGGGTCGTTAAGATATTTAAGAGCTATCGCGTTGGGAGGAGTACCTATAGGTGTACCCATACCACCTATATTGGCTGCTACAGGGATAGAAAGCGCTAGACCTATCTTACCTTTACCATCGGCAGGAAGGGCTTTAAGCACCGGTGCCAGGAATGTAAGCATCATCGCTGCAGTAGCCGTATTTGAAAGGAACATAGAGAAAACAGCTGTTACTGTGATAAAGCCCAGTAGCACATATTTTGATTGTGTACCAAATGGTTTAAGCATCACACGAGCCAACATAGTATCAAGACCTGTTTTGGTAGCGGCTATGGCTAGGATAAATCCACCTATAAACAGCATAATGATAGGGTCTGCAAAACAGTGCATCAGCGATTTGTAGCTAATGGTTTTACCTAGCTCTTCTGCTGGGATACCTTCGCGGAAGAACCACAACGCACTATCACTGGCAGTAAAGAGCAACACACCTACCACGATGACAGATGTAGCCCAAGCAGATATAGGAGTAAACACCCACATAAGCGTAGCAAATACAAATATTGCTATAACGCGTTGTTCCACCAGTGTAAGACCTTCTATACCGAAAGACTCAACTGGAATAGCCCAAAGAGTAACTGCTGTACCTATGGCAATAAACAACCAAAGGTATTTGAGGAGTTCCTTGCCGTTGTCCAAACGGTTGGATTTTTTGATTTTCTGATAGGCCTCTATCATCGAGAAGCCCGTGTAACCTTTAAACATAGTATTATAATTATTTGATTCTTTACATTCCTCTTTTTCGGGGTGCAAAGGTACGACAGATATTTGAAAATGAGAATGTTTTTATGGAAATAATTTACATTACATATATGACAACAAAGTATTTATGTTTCACTCACTTACACATCTTTGTGATATAGTATAGTTAAAAATTGGCACAACACAGAAAAATTACATACTTTTATCCCCTTAAACATAGCACACACATAAACTGTGAATATAGACAAACCCTCCATAGCACTCTCATCTCTCACAGCTTCACAAGAAGCTGTCATCGTCAAGGTACAAGGCCACGGTGCCTTCCGTCGTCGTATAGGTGAGATGGGGTTTGTACGCGGGCAGAAAGTGTCGGTTATCAAGACCGCTCCTATGCTTGACCCTATAGAATACAGTATAATGGGGTACAAGGTAGCATTACGCCGTGCCGAGGCCGAACACATAGAAGTAAGCCTACTTACAGCAGATGACAATTATGACACTACTACCTCTCTTTCTCAAGACAGTACCTCTACACACATACACCCAAACCGTTTCTATCACGATGCCACACACACTATACACGTGGCACTGGTAGGAAATCCCAACTGCGGCAAGACATCGATATATAACACTCTTACAGGTTCACGAGACCGCGTAGGCAATTACAGCGGGGTTACGGTAGATGTACGCACAGCCACTACTACATATAAAGGATACACTATACACATATCAGACCTTCCAGGGACTTATTCGCTTACCGAATACTCTCCCGAAGAACTATATGTACGTCATCACATAGTGGAAAACATGCCCGATGTGGTGGTCAATGTAACCGATGCATCAAACATAGAACGCAACCTCTTCCTCACTACCGAACTCATCGATATGGACCTCAAGGTAGTGATGGCTCTTAATATGTATGATGAACTGGAACGTTCTCACGCTACACTGGACTACAATACTCTGGGCAGTATGATAGGTATTCCTATCATTCCCACATCGGCACGCGAGGGTAGCGGAATGGAAGCTTTGCTGGACACCATCATAGCGGCATTTGAGAACAACGAACCATCGCTACGACACGTACATATAAACTATGGGCAAGACATAGAAAAAGCCATACACCTCATACAGAAGGAAGTACGTCCATTGCAAGACCTTATGGCACACTATTCGGCACGATATGTGTCTATAAAACTATTGGAAGATGACCAGAGCATAAAAAGCCTGGTAGAAAAAGAAAATAACTACCCTGTCATTTCTTCCATAGTAACATCTAGTATTCAGACCATATCTCGCACTTATGACGAGAGTGTCACAGGTGTTATTACCGATGCCAAATATGGTTTCATAGCAGGTGCTCTTTCTGAAACTATGAAACGCAACACTCATATGAAAGGTCGTAAAGTAAGAGACCTCGACACGATACTCACACATAAATGGCTGGGCTTTCCTATATTTTTTGCCATAATGTTTGTGATGTTTGAGGCTACGTTTTCACTGGGGGCTTACCCTATGCAGTGGATAGAGAGCGGGATAGAATGGATAGGAAGCTTGCTAAATGACATTATGAGGGATTCATCACTCAAATCACTACTTATAGACGGAGTGATAAATGGTGTGGGTGGTGTGATAGTCTTCCTGCCAAATATACTCATACTGTATTTCTTTATGTCACTAATGGAGGACACGGGATACCTGTCTCGTGCGGCATTTATAATGGACCGCATGATGCATCGCATAGGCCTACACGGCAAGTCTTTCATTCCTCTTCTTATGGGATTTGGTTGTAATGTGCCGGCTATTATGGCTACGCGTACACTTGAAAGCCGCAAGGACCGTATACTCACGATGCTCATCATACCATTTACATCTTGCAGTGCAAGGCTACCGGTGTACATACTTCTAGCAAGTGCATTTTTCCCTCACCACGGGGCATTGGTTCTATTTGGAATATATACACTGGGGATAATAGTAGGAATAATAAGTTCACTGGCACTTAAAAAGATTTTCTTTTCCCGTAGCGAAGCCCCATTTGTTATGGAGCTCCCCCCATACCGCATACCATCTATGCGTAGCGTGGCAAGACATATGTGGGAAAAAGCCACACAATACCTACGTAAGATGGGAACGGTCATACTTTTTGCATCGGTGCTTATATGGGCGGCGAGCTACTTCCCCACACAGACAGAATACAGCCGTGACTATGACAGCGAGATAACTGCCATAAAAAATGACAACAATATATCCAGCGATGTCAAGGACTCTATAATCTCTCGCGTAGAGATAGCACGTATGGCCGAACGACACGAAAACTCATATATGGGACGCATAGGCCACGCGATAGAGCCAGTGATAGCACCATTGGGTTTCAACTGGCAGATAGGCTGTGCACTGCTCACAGGATTTGCTGCCAAAGAAGTAGTGGTGAGCACGTTGGCTGTTCTTGTCCACAGCCCCGAGGAAGACCTTGCCACATCTCTTAGAGAACTCAAATACACACAGGGAGCAAAAGAAGGAGAAAACGTATTCTCGCCACTGGTTGCTCTATCACTAATGGTATTCATACTGTTGTATTTTCCTTGCACGGCGACGATAACAGCCATAGGCCGTGAAGCTGGGTGGCGATGGGCTGCATTTTCGGCGATATACACCACTACCCTTGCATATATTTTATCACTCGCCATCTACCAGATATGTAATCTGCTAATATGAACATCACTACCAGCAATATCCTAGTTATCCTCATAATAGTTATAAGCATCATAGGTCTATCGTGGCGTATATATCGTTCGGTCGGTAAGTCTTCCTGTGATGGTTGCCCCCATCATTCTATGGGAAAGGGAGACAATGCTCCCTGCCAGGGTTGCTCCCATAAAAAATCCTAATCCCCCCATCGCCAGCCCGTCTATAAAGAAAAGAAAGAGGAGGGGGAGGGTGGAAAGACAAAGTATTTGTAGAAGCTGCTGGTCGTTACGAAGGTACATCTAAATTCCCAGAACAACTTCGTTGGAAATTCTTCCCATCAGCATCTGCTGCATACCGTATCTCTGAAGAGAACT
>JAFYKQ010000072.1 GCA_017537565.1 Flavobacteriales bacterium | reverse complement strand
GCTATTGTGATTGTATCATAAAAGATATAAAGCCGCAGGTCCCCTGCGGCTTTTTGATTGGAAAAGAAAGTAAAAACATTAAAAGGCATAAAAGATGGAAACTACATATAAAAAAGAAAGACAGAAAAGATTTATACTCCCCGAAGACCAAATCCCTACAGCGTGGTATAACGTAGTGGCAGATATGCCAAATAAGCCTCTGCCTATGATAAATCCAGATACTCATACTCCTGTTACAGAAGATGACCTTTCTGTGCTGTTCTCTCGCGAGGCTGCCCGCCAAGAACTCAATACTACCGACCGCTATATCCCTATACCAGAACCTGTACGCGAACTGTATAAAAATTACCGTTCTACTCCACTGGTAAGAGCCTATGGACTGGAAAAAGCATTGGGAGTGAAGTCTCATATATACTTTAAGAACGAAAGTGTAAGCCCTATAGGTTCTCATAAGCTTAATTCGGCATTACCACAGGCATATTATTGCCAGCAGGAAGGTGTAACCAATATCACTACCGAAACAGGTGCAGGACAGTGGGGAGCAGCCCTATCCTATGCAGCGAGAGCATTTGGACTGGAACTGGCGGTTTATATGGTAAAGATAAGTTATGAACAGAAACCATACCGCCGTAGCATAATGCAGACATTCGGGGCACAGGTTATAGCTTCGCCTAGTATGAGTACACGTGCAGGTAAAGACATACTCACGGCTCACCCAAACTATCAGGGTTCGCTGGGTACAGCTATATCCGAGGCGGTGGAACTGGCACGTATAACACCAAATTGTAAATATACACTGGGCAGTGTGATGAATCACGTATCACTGCACCAGACTATCATAGGTCAAGAAGCCGAACTCCAAATGCATATGGCAGGTGAATACCCCGATGTGGTAATAGGTTGTTTCGGTGGGGGAAGTAATTTTTCGGGGCTGTCGTTCCCATTTATGCGACACGTTTTCAGTGGAGAGAAAAAGACTCGTTTCATAGCATCAGAACCAGCGTCCTGTCCAAAACTTACGCGAGGAGTGTTTCAGTATGACTATGGTGATGAGGCAGGATATACACCTATGATGCCTATGTTTACATTGGGACATGATTTCTCGCCGGCCAATATACACGCTGGTGGATTGCGTTATCACGGTGCAGGTACTATCGTTAGCCAATTGCTCAAAGATGGATTTATGGAGGGAGAAGATATACCACAACTGGAATCATTTGCAGCTGGACAGCTCTTTGCACAGGCCGAAGGTATAGTTCCCGCTCCCGAATCCTGCCACGCGATAGCAAGTGCCATACGTCGTGCCCGCGAAGCCGAAACACAAGGTCGTGAAGACGTCATATTGTTCTGTCTGTCGGGACACGGTCTTATAGATATGGCATCATATGACCAGTATCTGGCTGGAAATCTTATGAATTATGTCCTGCCACAGGAAGAAATAGATAAAACTACATCAAAGCTGGAAAAAATTATCTAGTATGGGACATCGTCTGTGTGTGAGAAATGCAGTGCCTATGATGCCTCGTATGGCAATGGACGCTCCTATAAACATAGAAATAGAACAGGGGTGTACACTATGTGTCATAGGGCCTAATGGTGCAGGGAAAAGTATTCTTACATCTATTCTTACGGGGGATTGTCCCATTAGAGAGGGTGGTGTGACGATAGATGGGAGTAGTGTTACACACGGGGATATAATCACTCTTTCGTTCCGTGATATATATTCGGCGGCACAGTTGCGTGATATGTATTATCAGCAGCGTTTTAATTCTTTCAATAGCGACGAATCTCCTATGGTGGCAGAAGTATTGGAAGAATATGCAGGAGCTCTATATGGTCGTATGGCAGATGTGTGTGGTATAGAGGATATGCTGGATAAAAGAACCATCGCATTATCATCTGGACAGACGCGTAAACTGCACATATACCGTGCGGTGATGAAAAAACCAAAATATCTCATTATAGAAAATCCTTTTATAGGACTTGATTCTGCCTCTCGTGAGCAGGTGGGGGAGATGTTGGCGGTGTTGCCATCTATGGGGATAGTGTGTATGTATGCGGTGAGTGATGTGGAAGATATACCCTATGATGCGACACACGTATTACCTGTCAAGGAGCGTCATATATTTCCAGTGCAGGAAAAAGATGTCTTTATGAAAGATACTCTCTTTATCCACTCCCTTTTCCAAAATGTAGAAAAGAGTTATGATGTGTTTCCATCACCGCTGTATGATTTGCCATCATATGATGTGGCGGTAGAGATGAAAGATGTGGGTGTTTCTTATGGTGGGCGAGAGATATTGCGAGATGTGAACTGGACGGTGAGGGTAGGAGAGAAATGGAGTCTTACGGGAGGTAACGGCAGTGGTAAGAGTACGCTACTTAGTCTTATATGTGGGGATAATCCACAGGCCTATGCCAATGATATAACGCTTTTTGACCGTCGTCGTGGTACGGGAGAAAGTATATGGGATATAAAGAAACGCATAGGATATGTAAGTCCCGAGATGCACACCTGTTATATGGAGGATATAAAGTGTATAGAGGTCGTGGCATCTGGTTTATATGATACGATAGGGCTTTTCCGTCGTCCTACGGCAGAACATCTGTCATTATCCAGAGAGTGGCTGGCGGTCTTTGGTGCTGAAGCTCTGGCCGAAAAACCTTTTCTTTCTACTTCTTTTGGGGAGCAACGCTTGGTGCTACTGGTGAGAGCTTTTGTGAAAAATCCCCAACTACTTATCCTGGACGAACCTTTTCACGGGCTGGATTCTGTGTGCAAGGCTCGCGTGCAGATGATAATAGAAGATTTCTGTACACAGAAAGATAAAACGCTCATAATGGTGAGCCATTATGAGCGTGATATTCCATCGTGTGTAACATTAAATAAGCGTCTTTAATATCTCGCGGCAACGACAGGCATCTATCTTTAACCTGTGCGTGAGGTCTTCCAGTGAACGGAACTTAATCTCACTACGCACCCAAGCTATGATTTCGGCAACGATAATCTCGCCATAGATATCCTTATCAAAATCAAATATATTTATCTCTACGCTACGTCCTAAACTGTCATCAAGCGTGGGACGCATACCACAGTTCATCATGCCTCCATATATCGTTCCCTTGTACAGTACTCGTACGGCATATACACCATCTGGTGGCATCATCTTATGGCGGTGGTCTATCGCTATATTGGCAGTAGGGAATCCCAGTTTACGTCCCAATTGTTTGCCGTGGATTACTTCGCCTTGGAACGAATAATGACGTCCCAGTAGATGATTTGCCAGAGAGATATCCCCGCCTTCTATCGCTCGTCTTACAGATGATGAACTTATCGTTATGCCTCCCGTAGATATGGCATCTATACGTTCCACATCTACCCCTCTAGAGATGAGAAAATCATATGCGTTTTCTTTCTCTCGTCCAAAGCTATGGTCATATCCCACCACCATAGCACACATATTCAGTCTGTCTAGTAAAATACCATTGTAAAAATCATTGGCCGTCATAGCAGCAAAATCCCTGTCAAAAGCCACTACCACCAGTATGTCTATCCCGCAATCTTCTATAAGTGCTTTTTTTTCTTCGCCTGTCGATAACTGGCGTATAGGTGTATCGGGAGAGAAAAACGTACGAGGATGAGGGTCAAACGTGATAACCACGCTACTAGCCTCCAATTCTCGGGCCTTACTCACAGTTCTTTCCAGCAGTGTCCTATGAGCACTGTGTACCCCGTCAAAAGTCCCCAGTGTAACAACCGTTTTGCCTGTTATCTTTTCTATATTTTCTATCCCTCGGTATGTTTTCATAGTACGACCTTGTGGTTTTTAAGGTATTCCAAGGCTTCTCTTCCTCCTATGCAGAATATAAGGTCTAGAATACTCATATTGGGCATAAAACCGCATTTATCCTCAAATACTTGCGTGTAAGGTTCAAATACGCTTTGAGAAGGTCTTTTGGGTGAGAAAGCCGAGCGTAAATCCAGTGTATCGTCTGGATTTTTTTCATAAGATGTGCTTAATTCCACTCCCGTGTCTATGCCCAATAGACGGCATACCACGCGGTGTGTTTCTATATTGAGTTCCAGTAGTGAGCCGCCGTTTCTCGTCTCATATATATGACGGAACGTATCCTCATAATACTCAAAGTATGGTGAAGTCCTGTATGCCGTTTCCAGTGAACGGAAGTGTTCGCGACGCCATTGGAACTCATCGGCTATCATAGTGTGGCTTATCACCTGGTGGCCTTGACTTTCACGTCCCTTGTGACATACCGGTACATTAAGTGCCAGTAGTCCATTGGCTCCATATATGTGTGTGCGTGAACGATATGTCTGTTTTTGAAAGTGTTCGCAGGCTTCTATCACAGGAGCCTCGCTCTTTACCCACGCAGCATAGTATTCTATACTACCCCAATATGCCGATGAAAATAAAGTCTTCATTGTTTATTTCTGGTTTTTCTTCCCACTGCGTTTTTTCTTGTGTCTGGAATACAGAGTAGATGCTCCATAGATTATCACAGCTCCCACAGCTACGTGCAGCAGGTATGATTTAAGTTCTCCATCACCCGAAGGAAAAGACATCACTCTCTCCCAACGTATGCGTTTGAAAAACGGAGTCTTGCCATCATCTGCTGCTAGACTCATCCATATCATAGCAGGAGAACCTACTATGTGGTCTTCTGGGACATAACCCCAGTAACGTGAATCCAACGAATTGTGGCGGTTATCTCCCATCATAAAGTAATAGTTCTGTTTTATGGTGTAGCTATCTGTCTCTATGCCGTTTATTACAAATGTCCCGTCTTCCTGTTCTGTAAGGGTGTTACCCTCATAGATATAGATGATATCGCGATACTGTGATATGTTTTCACTAGATAGTGTTATAACATCTCCTGCCTTGGGGATATACAGTGGGCCATAATTATCTATGTTAAATCCTCTTCCATCGGGAAATATGTCTTCCAGTGTAGATGGTTCGTCTAGAGACATAGTAAGACGACGTGTGATAATGCCGGGATACATAGATTTTATCTCGTCTAACATCTCTTGAGATATATAGACATAAGATGTCTCTTTTCCTGTTGCAGCGTCATAGATAGGTGTATAAGCAAATTCTACTCCCATCGCTGCCAGTTCGCCAGATATTCTCTTGTCATATTTAAGATAATGAGCCCACTGTGGACGTGCTTTGGCTGCCCATTCTTGTTTCTCTCCATTAACCGTCACATAACCGTTTTTAATAAAGATACTATCCCCCGGCAAGGCTATACAACGTTTTACATAGTTGGCACGTTTATCTATCGGTTTTTCTTTTGGATTGTCGGCAGGGTAGTTGAATACCACTATATCCCCTCTTTTTACATCGTTAAGAGCAGGTGTACGCATATATGGCAGGCTGAAACCATCTATGTATGATTTGATACCCATTCCTGGTAAAGAATCGTGTACCAGCGGAGCCGATATAGGAGTCATAGGTATTCTAGAGCCATATTTCATCTTATTCACAAACAGAAAATCACCTACCAGCAGGCTGCCTTCCATAGAAGATGTAGGAATCGTAAAGGCTTCATATGTGAATGTTTTGATAAGAGAAGCCGCTACCACAGCAAATGTAAGTGCTCCTATCACGCTGGAATCCAACTTCTGACGATGAAGACGGTATTCTTTATCATAGACTGGCTGTCCCATATAGCTTATATAACCCAATGACAGTCCCAGCGTCACGATAGATAGTATTACCCACATCGTGCTTCTGTAACCAAATGCACGTGTCATATCTGTCCATATGACAAATGCCATCACACAACCTGCCACAGGTGTGTATAGCAGTATAATCCACCACCAAGGTCTGTCGATTATCTTAAGCAGTATCCAGGCACTGTAAAACGGTACTGCCGCCGCCCAAGCCTTATATCCTGCCAGTCTATATAATTTCCAAGTGCATATTGCGTGAAGCACTTGCATTACGATAAATAATATGATGATGTTACTCATTGTGTCTATGTGAAGTTTTGTTTGTAAAAAGTCTGTCGATAAATTTAGAAACTGAATGTAAGCCCTATACCTGGGGTAGGATTTTGGTCTATACCAGGAGCAGGAGCCATCATAACGGGAGAAAAAGTAAGAGTCTTCATTATCTCTTCTCTCTCTATCGCCTCGCGATGTTTACGTTGAACTTTAAATTCAGAAAGTTGTACGGCGACATTGGCGTGAAGGACATTGAGGAGATACACACCTACGGTGCCTAATATCCATAGGTCACGTTGTTTTTCTGCTTGCTGCATACGTTCTACCAGAGCATCGTTTGTAAAATACGTGTAGTCTTTCATCTCGCCCGTAGCTATACGGTATTTGTATTCGGCACGGAAGTCATTGTAGTAGGTGTTATACCACGACACGGCACATATAGTTCCAGCCATACCACCCCAGAATACAGGAGCCATCCACCATTGAGAGCCTCCGTATATCTGTCCAGCACCAGGTAGTAGTGCCGAAAGAAAAGCTGCGTGAGCTGGATTTTTTTCTTTTTTGGCAGGTGGAGCTTTCAGTATTTTGGCCTCGGCCATCATCGTCGAGTCATCAAATGCAAAATACTCCATGTCTGGCATCAGCAGAGTGTCTTGTGCGTCTAGGTATGAAGGTTTGTTTTCTGGTATTACAGCTTCTTCTCCTAGATTATCTTGAATTTCGCCTTTTGCAACGCTGGCAGAATCCTCCTGAGCAATGAGCGCAGCACGACGCTCGGCTATGTTCTGTCGTTTTAATTCTGTACGTTTGCGGCGTTCTTCTTTCTTTCTCTCGCGTTGTATCTCTTTGGCTTGTTTTACCAGGTCTTTATCATCTGTCGTGGAAAGGCTGATGGACGAGGTGTCTGATGCTTCGGTATGTTTCCCACCAGCAGCCTCCTGTCCACACAAATCCCCTATGCCTATCCCACATAGACACACGCAAGAGATAATATGTAGTAATATCTTTTTCAATTTTTATTCTGTTTTACTCAATAGCTCTTTTATGCGTAAAAATTCTTCTTGGGTTTTAAATGGTATCACGATGCTACCACGGCCTTTTTCGTTTATGCGTACATCTACTTTTCCGCCTATGTATTTTTTAAGGTCTTCGGTAGCACGTATTATTTCTGGAGGTAGGCTTACACGTATGGTAGCCGATGTCTTTTTGCCGTCAAAATTGCCGTCTTGATAGTCCTTGACTAGTTTTTCTGTCTGTCTCACAGAAAGATTACCGCTTACTATCATTTGATAGATACGCAACTGTACCTTGGGGTCTTCCACGTTTATAAGCGCACGACCGTGTCCCATAGTGAGTATCCCATCACGCATGCCAGCCTGTACGACAGGTTCCAGTTTGAGTAGTCGCAGATAATTGGCTATCGTGCTACGTTTTTTACCCACACGCATACTCATCTCTTCCTGTGTGAGATTACACTGGTCCATAAGCTGACGGAAAGACGTAGCTACCTCTATAGGGTCTAGGTCTCGACGTTGGATATTTTCTATAAGTGCCATTTCCAACATCTGTTGGTCGTCTGCCAGACGTACATAGGCAGGAATATGAGACAGCCCTGCCAATTTTGCTGCGCGGAAACGACGTTCTCCCGATATGAGCTGGAAAGAATTAAATCCTACCTTGCGTACCGTGATAGGCTGTATCACCCCAAACTGACGTATAGACGTAGCCAGTTCTTCCAGATATTCATCGCTGAACTGTGTGCGAGGCTGGAAAGGGTTGGTAGATATGGTAGTAATGTCCAGTTCTGCCGTACGTCCCAGTATCTTTCCTGCACCCTCATCACGAGCCGAATTTATTTCCTTGCCACTATCTGTAAGTAGTGCCGAAAGACCACGTCCCAATACTTTTTTACTCATATCGCTATGCTATCGTTATGTTTTCGTTTTTGCTTATTATTTCCATTCCCAGCGCCAGGTAGTTTTCGGCACCGCGGCACGTAGCGTCATAGTCTATGATGCTCTGCCCGTGAGAAGGAGCTTCGCCCAGTTTTACGTTGCGTTGTATCATAGTCTTGAACACTATGTTCTTAAAGTGTGTGCGTACCTCATCTACCACCTGGTTTGACAATCGTAAACGTGGGTCGTACATCGTGAGCAACATACCTTCATATGATAGTGAAGAGTTGTAGCTGTTCTGTATGCTACGTATAGTGCTTAGGAGTTTACCCAGTCCTTCCAGAGCATAGTATTCGCACTGTATAGGTATGATAACACTATCGGCAGCCGTAAGAGCGTTTATAGTTATAAGTCCCAGCGAAGGTGAACAGTCTATGATTATGTAATCATAGCGGTCACGTATCTCTACCAGAGCATCACGCAACATATATTCGCGGTTTTCCTTGTCGGATAGTTCTTCTTCGGCAGCCACTATGTTTATATGTGAAGGTATTATATCCACCCCAGGAGCCGATGATGGTAGTATAAGTCTTGAAGCAGGTGTGAGGTGTTCTATCATCTCATAACTGCTGCCTTCTATCGTGTTTTCGTCTATACCCAGTCCAGATGATGCGTTGGCCTGTGCGTCCATATCTATGAGTAGGACTCTTTTTTCCAGAACGCCCAGTGCAGCTGCCAGATTTACAGCGGTGGTAGTCTTACCTACGCCCCCCTTTTGGTTGGATATGGCAATGATTTTCCCCATTTATTTATCTTTTGAATAGATTAAAATGTGTCTATATGATTTCTACGGGGTAAAATTACTTATTTATAACGAGATGGGAGTAAGGTAGGGTAAAACTTTATCAACAATTAGGAGTATTTTAACATAAAATCTGTTTCTTTGCGCCTACAAAAAGTACAGGAACCGTACCGCCTCTTTGCCTATGTAGGCGTTAATCTCGTTTATTATCTCGTTGCGGGACAATGATAATGTATGACGTAGTGCTGCAGATTTTAATGAAATAGACAGGTGTGAGCCGTCATATTTTATTGTAGAAGTGTACTTGACGTATTGAGGGTAATGGCTCGCCCACCACATAGAGATTCTCTCCTGTGTCATACGTGTGCCAATGGAGGGATTTTGGCGATAGAGATTGTCTATGACAGTTTTTATGTCTTGTGGGTCGTTGTTTTTCATCTTTTAATGTGGAAACGGCTATGGTCTAGACTGGAAGAAGATGTCACCTGTTCTATGCGTTCGGCTTGGGTGTCGGTTATAAATACCTGCCCAAATGTGTTTTTCTCTACCAAGTCTATGATGTACTGTACGCGGTTTGAATCCAATTTATCAAATATGTCGTCAAGCAGCAGTATAGGTTTTACTCCTCCCGAAATGTCCTTCATAAAGTGGAACTGTGATAGTTTAAGAGCCGTAAGGAAGGTCTTCTGCTGGCCTTGCGAACCATAGCGTTTGATAGGGTAACCGCCTAGTGTAAAACTTAAATCGTCTTTATGCACACCAGTAGATGAAAATCCTAGATAGAGGTCTTTGGTGCGGGCGGCACGCAATTCTTCTTCTGCATTGGGCGAAGAGAATATGCTGTTATATGTGATGTCGGCTATTTCGCCACCGCCACTTATCTGGTGATATATCTCTTGAAATATAGGTACAAAACGCTCTAGAAAAGCCTTGCGGCCGTTGTATATCTTACGCCCATAGTTCATCATCTGTGAGTCATAGATGTCCAGCTGGATAGGAGATAGGCCGGGGGTTTTAAGCAGTGCGTTACGCATCTCGATCACACGAGCGTGTGCTAGTATAGCCTCCAGATATTCTGCCGAAGTCTGTGATATAACTCCATCTACAAACTTACGACGCAATGAACTGCCCTCGGCTATAAGGTCGCGGTCGGCAGGGGAGACTATAACCAGCGGAAAAGTGCCTATATAGTCGCTCATACGTTCCAGGACTTTGCCGTTTTTCTTTACTATTTTGCGGCTGCCGCGATTAAGACTCATAAGAACATCTGTACGCAACGAATCCTCCCCTTCAAACGTCCCCGAAAGCATCATAAAACCTTCGTCGTGGCGTATGTTTTGTGTGTCTGTACTGGCAAAATAGCTCTTGGTAAAGCACAGGTAGTAGATAGCGTCTAGGATATTGGTTTTGCCTACGCCGTTTGCTCCTGTAAATGAGTTTATAGAGGGCGAAAATTCACCCTCCCATGCTTCAAAATTTTTGAAGTTTACTATATTGAGTTTTTTGAGATACATAGTGATACAAATGTAGTGATTTTATTTGTGAGTAAAGAGTTTTTTTATCGTAACTTTGGGGAAAGAGTGGTGATATTTCAATAGAAAAAGTTAAAAAAATATAACTATTTTTTTGTCTCTTGAAATGCAACTTTTTGGCATTTTTCCCTGTCTAATGCATAGATATTATATAGAAAATAATAATTAAAACACACATAGTATGAAACACAGAATGATAATGGCGTTAATCGCCTTGCTAATCCCAATGTTCTCACAAGCACAAACTACTGCAACTATCAATCCCAACGACAGTTTGCGTTATGTTATGCAGTTGCGTAGCGACTCTATGCGTTATGCTGCCGAAGTGAAAATAGAAGAACTCAAAATCCAGGCTTACAAAGACTCTATCGTTTATTCCAAGATGAGTAAAGAAGACCTCTATGTTCTGGAACGTGCCAAGGTATCACGTTATTACAAGACGATAGAAGAAGAGCTTTTACAGCCACAGTTGATAATAATGGTAACTCTATTTATCTGTACGTTGGCGGTTATCTATATGGTTATCTCTGCCCGTGAACGCGGCCGACGTCGCTCTCACGAATACCGTATGGCACAACTAGAAAGAGGGGGGCTAGAAAAACCAGATGGTTTGGCAGAAGAAGATTTATTGGATATAGACAATAAAACTGCCAAAATAAAAATAAACCAAGCAGTATATGAAGATGCTCCTAGTTCGCCATTTGGGGTGCCTATTAAAGATTATCTGGCGGTTAATACCAAATATCGTCGTTATGGGGTGTTGTTTATCATTGCAGGAATAGCAGTGATGTCACTTTTCTGGGCAGATACAGGGTTTAGTTCACCATGGATGTTGGGTTTGATACCGGCGTTTATAGGAGTGGCTTTCCTGTATTTGGACTATGTGTCTATGAGTGACAAGAAAAGAAAACTAAAAGCCTATCAAGATTATCTATCACAGGAGGAAAAGGAACAAAACTCTACCACTGCATCTACGCAATGTAAAGAAGAATAGCCCTTTATAATCCATCATATCATTACTCTCCCTTAAAGTGAGCCAAGGCGAAGACATATTGCTTATATCCCAGGTAAAACTGCTGGGTAGCCGTCGTGCGTTTGATTCTTTGGTACGTAAGTACCAGGGTGCATTACGCCGTATGCTCATAGGGTTGTCTGGTGGTGATACCTATATGGTAGATGATATAGCACAGGATACATTTATAAGGGCTTGGACATATATAGGAAGTTATAAGATGAATTCTAGTTTTAAGACTTGGCTTTATGCTATAGCATACAGAGTGTTTTATGATTATACATCTCGTACGTCTTGTTATAAACATAGCAGCCTGGATAGTGCATCTCACCTGATGACCGAAGATGGGGCTAGAGACTTGTCTATAGATATGCAGAAGGCTCTTATGCACTTGAGGTATGAAGAACGTACAGCCATAGTCCTATGTTATATGGAAGGATATAGTTACAAGGAAATATCACAAGTGATGCTCCTGCCCGAAGGCACAGTAAAATCCCTTATACATCGTGGTAAAGAACATCTTTCTACCATACTTAAAAGATAATAAGAGATGAAAAAGGAAAAAAAGAAACACATAGAAACGGTAGATGAACTGGATAAAGAACTCATGGAAATGTTCTCCCAGGTGAGAGCTGTGGCAGATGCTCGTAATGAGGCTGCTGGTGATGATTTTACCCGAATGGTAATGTTTACTCTCCCACGTAGGGATATCTCTCTATGGGTGGTAGGTCTATCTATTATGTTGGGTATGGTGGTGGTAGTGCTCATTATGGGGCTTGAGGTGTTGATGGAGTTTATGGGTCAAGTTGGAGATTTCTTCCTAACATTAGGAAGTTTTGCATTGCCTTCGTGTACATCTACGTTGTGTGTGATAGCACTACTGGGGGTGCTGTATGTGATATGTAAAGGTCTGCTGTATACAGAAGACTATTGTCTCGATGATTGATGGCACAAAAAAAAGGCGGCACCCGCAGGGTGCCGCCTTTTTTTTGTGCCGTCATAGCGACTAATTACAACAACAATTACATTTAATGAAGAGTTACTTTAATATCTGTGATGTGTGTTCTTTGGTATCTACTTTTTCTATGATATCCTCTATCATTCCTTTTTCATCTATCACAAATGTCTTACGCAATGTTCCCATACATTTTTTACCACAGAACACTTTTTCTCCCCAAGCATCATAAGCCTGCATTATAGAGAGGTCTTTGTCTGAAATAAGAGGGAAGGGCAGTTCGTACTTTTCGGCAAAACGTTTGTGTGATGCTACGCTGTCCTTGCTCACTCCTACTACTTCGTATCCCAGGGATAGGAAACGCTGGTAGTTATCGCGTAGATTGCAGGCTTCGGCTGTACAGCCCGAAGTGTTGTCTTTTGGGTAGAAATAAAGAACCACTTTTTTACCTAATGCATCTTCCAGTTTCCACTCTTTTCCTTCTCCTGTCATACCTGTAAATACAGGTGCTTTGTCTCCTATTTTAAGCATAATGTTTTTTCCGTTTAATATGTTTATATCTGTTTTCTGATGCAAATGTATAAAAAGAAATACACCCCTTGTGAAGAGGTGTATCGTTTAAATATATAGCGTGATAGATAAATCTTATCAATCCTTTTGATACTCTATACGGGAGTGATAAACCTCCTTCATTTTTTCTATAAGTATGGATTTAAGACGGTTTATTTCTTTATATGAAATCTCGGCATTGTCAAACTGTCCATCTGCCATCTGTCGTGCTACGACTGCCGATATGAGGTCTGTAAGTGTCTTTTCTGTGATGGTTTTAAGGCTACGGCAGGCGGCCTCTACGCTATCACATATCATTAGTATGGCTTCGTTTTTGGTCGAAGGTTTTTCATATGAGTAACGATAGTCGTCTTCATTTACGTTTTCCTTGCCGTACATATCACAAGCCTTCTTGTAAAAATAAAATACCAGACTCTTCCCGTGATGTGTACGCATAAAGTTTGAAACGACAGACGGTATGCCGTATTTTTTTGCCAATTCCAGACCATCGCTCACGTGGGCTTTTATAACGCGGGCACTTTCTTCGGGAGGGAGGTTGTCGTGTGGGTTGAAATGAGGGCTTTGGTTCTCTATGAACATAGAAGGGTTTTTCAGTTTGCCTACATCGTGATAAAGAGCCGCCACGCGTACCAGCAGGGCATTTGTGCCCATTTCGCGGGCTGCTTGTTCGGCTATATTGGCTACCGAAAGACTGTGTTGGAATGTGCCTGGAGCCTTCTGTGAGAGCAGACGCAACAGTGGCGAATTGGTGTCTGTGAGTTCCAGTAGTGAAATGTCTGACACCATGCCAAAACACTTTTCATACACATAGATAAGTGGTTGGGCAAATAGCATCAATACCCCCGATATGAGCAGGTATCCGCACATAGTGAGTACACTGGTCCAAGTTGCCGAATTCTGTATGAGCATCACACCCACAGCTACTATGATAGATAGTAATGTTATACGAGCCACGCTCAGGAATAGTTTTGAACGATGATAAATGTCGTTTTCAGAAAAAGCACAGGAAATACCCGTTATGCCCCATACCAGTATAAACATATATATGTTTGGCGATAGGAATGAACATAGCATTACTGCCGATAGGTGAGACATGTATGCTACGCGGGCATTGAGGAATGAACGCAATAGTATAGTCTGCATACATATAGGTACCACATATATAAGGTCTCCGTCAAATATGGTTACCACATAACACATAGCTACGCTCATGATGATATTTGACAGAATCATTGCTATGGAATTGGTGTGGAAGTAGCGCCCTCTCTTAAACCTGGTAAGCAGCCAAAATAACATAGAATATATGGCGGCTGTGATGATTAGGTATCCCCACCACGACACCCAACTTTTTCCTGTCTGTGCGCTATAAACATCACGCAATGATGATAGAACCACATAGGTGTGTTCTGTTATGGGTTCGTCTTGACTTATGATGTGTTTTCCTCGGGGTATAAAACCATAGTAAGGAGAAATAGCTTCTAATCGTTCGTTAAGGGCAGTCTCGGTGATGTCGGCATCATAGAGTACATTTGGAGATATGATGGCGTTAAATAGTTCGGTGAGAGATTCTACACTTGTAGATGACAGACCTAGTTTGCTTACCTTGCCTGTAAATACATCGGTTGCTTCTTTTATGGTGTAGATTTCAGAAAATATTATTTCGCGTTCCTCTCCCGAGTTTTTAACGATGGATACTATTTCGTTTGGTGTGCGTATGACAGCTGCCGATGCATCTGATACTATACCTCTATCCATTATGCTCTTTATAATTGACGAAATGCGGCCATTGAGTCTATCTGTCTCCTCCTCTTCAAACGAAAGTACAGAAGGTGCATTGTCCTTGTATCTTTTTAATACCTGTGTCAATGTAGAATCGTTATGACGGAAGTATAGCCTGTTTGTCTGGCGTATGTGTTCACGTTCATTACGCAATTGTTCTTCGTTCTTTTTGAGAGCAAAATCAAACGGAGCCGAAAGATCTTCGTATTTCCATGGCTGACCTTTGTTTATGTCATATTTAAACGAATAGTTTTTGGGCATAAGAGCTACCGTGATAAATATGGCTGCTATGAATAAAGATATTTTAATCAGCAGCGAATCACCATAGCGTATCACTCCCAAAATACGATGCTTTATGTTTGAATATATGTTTTCTGTCTCCATAATAAGGTTAAATACGGTGTGTATTATATTTTGAGTGTAAAAATAAGGCTTTAAAACCAAATTATATGCTTTTTGCCAAAAATTTTATGTAAATTAGCACCTTCAAATACTATATAAACAAAACATACATTATGATAACACCACGTCGTAGAGCAGTAATAGTTTCAGCAGCACGCACACCGATAGGAAGTTTTTGCGGAGCATTTAAGGATACATCGGCCACAGAGCTGGGAGCGATAGCTATAAAAGGAGCATTGGGTAAAACAACGATAAAACCTAGTGATGTAGATGAGGTTTTTATGGGCTGTGTGCTTACAGCAGGTCTGGGACAGTCTCCTGCTAAACAAGCGGCATTGAAGGCTGGGTTGCCAGTGAGTGTTCCTTGTACTACTGTTAACAAGGTATGTGCTTCGGGTATGAAAGCTGTGATGTTGGCTGCGACAGCCATAGAGATAGGAGATGCAGACATAGCAGTGGCAGGAGGAATGGAAAATATGTCTATGGTACCACATTATCTGCCTACGGGACGTACGGGGCAGAAATATGGCAATGTCACGATGATAGACGGTATGCTGTATGACGGTCTTACAGATGCTTACTCGATGCAGCATATGGGACTATGTGGAGAGGATTGTGCCGAAGAACACGGCATAACACGTGAGGAACAAGACGAATTTGCGATAGAGAGTTATTCTCGCAGTGCAAAGGCTTGGGGTAAAGGTGTTTTTGAGGGTGAGATAGTGCCGGTAGAGATAAAAGACCGCAAGGGTAACGTGATGACCGTGGTAGAAGATGAGGAGTATAAAAACGTAAAACTCAATAAAATCCCTCTACTACGTGCAGCATTTAAACAGGGCGGAACTATAACGGCAGCCAATGCATCGACTATAAATGATGGTGCTGCGGCACTGGTGTTGATGAGTGAGGAGAAAGCGGTAGAGATGGGTGTAAAACCATTGGCTTATATCACGTCCTATGCCGATGCTTCACAAGAACCTGTAAAATTCCCTTCTACGCCTGCTCTTGCTGCACGTAAGGCACTCTCGAGAGCAGAAATAGATGTGAAAGATGTGGATTACTGGGAACTAAACGAGGCATTCTCGGTGGTGGGTATAGTGAACACACGTTTGCTGGATATAGATAAGGCTCGCGTGAATGTGTATGGTGGTGGTGTGTCATTGGGACACCCGCTGGGTTCTTCGGGAGCGAGAATACTCGTTACGCTGCTTACTGTACTAGAACGCAAGGACGCACGTTATGGTTGTGCTGCTATATGCAATGGTGGTGGTGGTGCATCGGCCGTGGTGGTGGAGAGAATTAAGTAATTAAATAATAATGTAATCCACCTAAAAAAGGCGACCCGCAGGGTCGCCTTTTTTAGGTGGATTTTTTATGTGGATTATTTATTGCGACTATCCCACCAATTCATAATACGGGGGCTCACCCAGTGGTAAGCCAAGGCACATAATGCTCCTGATGTGGCTCCTACCGCTCCGCCTACAACGACATCTCCCGTTAAGTGTGTGCCTATGTATATACGGCTGTAAGCTATGACCACCGCAAAGAACAATGTATAGCACCATATGTATTTTACACGTCCTTTAAGAGCCATAGATGAAAATACTGCCAGAGCAAATGCGTTGCCTGCGTGAGATGAAACAAATCCATATTGACCACCGCAAAAACCTGTAAACTCTTCTCTTACAGGACGGAAAAGACCTTCCAGTTCCACCATATGGCAAGGACGTAGCCTGATGTTCATTTCACGTATAACATTGCCACACAGCTGGTCTGAAATGAGTACCGCTATCCCGAGCAATATAAGGGCAGCTGGTAGTAATTTTTTATCTATGCGGGTAAAGAAAAAATAGGCCACTATCACAGCAAACGGTATGAATGCCCAGTCTGTCACCACCATAAAGAATCGGTCGAGTTGTGGTATTCCCATATTGTTAAGAAAGAGGAATACTTCTATGTCTATTTTATTGAGGGTGTCCCACATATGCTGCATTAGTTTTCTTTATCTGCATCGGGTGTAGGTGCAGTTTCTTTTTCTTTGGGTTTTTCAGGTGTAGGTACTACTGTCTCCCACGTAGGATCAAAATCCTGTGAGGCTTCACGCGAGGCTTCTTCTACCGTGCGTCGTACGTCGTTTATAGCATCTCCCAGTCCACTCTCACGATTTATCTGGTTTTTTACCTCTTGGGAGGCATTCTGGATATAAGCCTTGCCACGAGCTATAGAGCGAATGACTTCGGGTAGTTTATCGCCACCGAATAATAATAACGCTACCAGTACCACCACTAGCATCTCGCTGCCACTTATATCCAAAAACAATAACATATCGTGTAAATAATTGTGCTTTCAGGGTACAAATGTAGGTATTTTTCTGTATGTTTACACTCGCAAATGATTTTTTAAGATGAATAAGATATATCTCATATCGGGTATAGGTTGTAACGGGGAGGTTTTTGCTAGGCTCACATCACCTGTGGGCTATACTATGCATGTGGTAGAGTGGATAGAACCTCATAGGGAGGAGCCTGTGAAGGACTATCTATCCCGTATGTTTGATGGTGTGGAGGTAGATGAGACCGATGTAATACTTGGAGTGAGCCTAGGGGGTATTGTAGCACAGTATATGTATGATATGTTTCCTATGGTTAAAAAGATAGTTCTCATATCTACGGCTATATCTGCCGTCGAGATGTCTTCTCTTCTTAAACTATTTAAGGCTATAAAGATTTACAGATGGATACCGGGTTTTGTTCTCACCAGCAGTTATACATATTCCTATGCGGTGATGGGGGGTATGAAAAAACGGCATAGAGATATGATAGGGAGGTTTTTGGGAGGATATTCATCTAGGTATTTCCGTTGGGCGTCCCGTATAGCATTGGATATAAAAACTGTATCGATACCAGATGATAAACTGTTGAGAATACACGGTAGGCGTGATATCCTTTTCCCTTCTTCCCAAATAAAAACACCCTCATACATAGTAGAGGGTGCTACACATTTGGCGGTTTATACTCATTCGCGGGAGATAAACGCTATTCTGGAGAGAGAACTACTCTTTTAGTACGCTGTCTATGATGATGGTCACCGGGCCGTCATTTACTAGGCTTACTTTCATATCTGCACCAAATATACCAGCAGAAATGCCTAGGCCCAATTCTCTTTCTACGGCTTTTAAAAAGTATTCGTATAACGGTATTGCCACATCGCGATGTGCAGCCCTTATGTATGAAGGACGATTGCCTTTGGCGGTAGAAGCATGTAGTGTGAATTGGCTCACGATGGTTATATCGCCGCCTACATCGGCCACGCTACGGTTCATAACACCTGCCTCATCGTCAAATATCCTCATACGGACTATCTTCCCTGCCAGATAGTCGGCATCTGCCTGTGTGTCGGCGTCTGTTATCCCCACCAGTACCATAAGACCACGCCCTATGGAGGCCGTCTGTACGCCGTCTGCAATGACAGATGATTGTGATACCCGCTGAACGACAGCTCTCATCTTATCCTATCTTTTTTATTTTTTCTGTCACGTCATTTAGGAACTGACGCAATGGACGCTCTACCATCATTCGCAACATAGGATTGACATCGGCGTCTATATATACTTTTACATCGCTAGTCGTCTCCCCCGTGCTCTTTATCTCTACGCCTAACGATACTTTGGCACCCATAGGAGTGGTGTAAACTATCTTTTCATCCTGCAGGTTTTCTGTGCGTACCATCTTGATTTCGGGCATACCACCTATGGTAAATGCAAACCAAGGTGTGCCAAAATCCACACCGCACTTAAATCCCTGTACAGCGTCGGGCATAAAAGCAGCAAATTTGCTAGGGTTGTTAATCGTCTCGTAAATTTCTGATGCGGTACGAGCGACCGCAGTAAAAGGTGTTTCTAGGAGCATATTCTTATCCTGATTGTTATTTTTTCCAAGTAGATGGGCTTTTTCTCCACTGGCGTAGTAGTTCTACGTCTTCTTCCTTTACATAACCTTTTTCCAAGGCTTTCTGTATAAGAACATCATATTCACATAGTGTGATAAGGTCTAGGTTTGCCGCAGCAAAATTATCACTGGCCACTTTAAAGCCATATGTCATAATGGCTGCCATATAAAGGACCTCGGCACCAGCTTCACGCAATGCTTCAACGGCGGCAAGAGAACTGCCTCCTGTACTTATAAGGTCTTCTATGACAACTACTTTGGCGTTTTCAGGAAGTTGACCTTCTATCTGGTTGCGACGTCCGTGTTTTTTGGCTTCGGGACGTACATATACAAATGGCAGACCTGTCATTTGAGCTACCAGCATACCTATTGCTATGGCACCTGTTGCAACTCCTGCTATAACATCTGGTTTTGTTTCATTATTTTCTATTATCTTTGTCATCGATTCGGCCAGGAACGTGCGAATGTGTGGGTATGACAAAGTAAGGCGGTTATCACAGTATATAGGTGAATACCATCCGCTAGCCCAAGTAAAATAGTCCTCGGGAGAGAATTTTACGGCTTCTATATCCAGCAGATATTCGGCAGTAGATAGAGCTGTGGCTGTGTCTTTTAACATATCGATATAAATTTTAAGTTATGTACACTGTTTTTATAGGCGACAATCAGATATCATTTCCTTGTCATATAGAGGATTGCCAGGGGGCTGTCATCATGGATCCTACACCCGATATGATAAGCGGAGTGATACAGGATTGCAACTGCAAAGGTAATGTAAAAATCTCTCTTTTCTCACACGATAGAGAGGAGTTAATAGATATATTTGATAAAAAATTTATAAAGATACAGGCGGCGGGTGGAATAGTGCGTCATAAAGCCACGGGAGACATACTTTTTATACATCGCGGTGATATGTGGGATTTGCCAAAAGGTTGGCTGGAAGAGGGAGAAAGTGTAGAAAGCGGAGCTATGCGTGAAGTGATGGAAGAGACAGGTATTAAAAATCTGGAAATAGAAGGTTATGTATATACTTCCCGTCACGCATATATGTTGAAAGGAGAGTGGGCGATGAAGATAACGCATTGGTATGCTATGAGTACAGATGATGTGGAACTGTCTCCACAACTGGAAGAAGGCATAGACGAGGCTCGCTGGTATGATAAAGAAGACTTGGATAGACCGCTGGGGAATACCTATGCGTCTATACGCAATACTTTTTCTCATTATCGTAAAAAATATATGAAAGAATGATAAGTACGCAGGATAGAGAACGATTGGTCTGTGCGGTGGTAGGCCTAGGTGCTGTTCTTTCAAGGGGTGAGAATGACCCGGAAAACATCGCAGCGGTAGATGCAGCCTACCTTAAAAACCAATGGTTTATCCCTCGTTTTGTGTGGGAGGCCATAGGTAATTGGGGAAGAGAACTTACAGAGGAAAACATAAGGAGATGGGTAGAAGCTTATCCGCTGGCAAAGAAGAGTAAAAAAGTGGGACTTATATTGGCGGGGAACATACCGCTGGTGGGGTTGCACGATGTGCTGGCAGGGTATCTGTCGGGGCATATACTTCATATAAAACTGTCATCACAGGACGATGTTCTTATGATGTATGTGATAAACGTGATAAAAAGTCTGTCTCCAGATGATGCTCATAGGTTGTGTGTCGTGTCATCTCTTAAAGATGTAGATGCAGTGGTGGCTACCGGTAGTGATAATACGGCAAGGTATTTTGAGTATTATTTCCGTGATAAACCTATGGTGGTAAGACATTCGCGTACGTCTGTAGCGGTGGTAGATGATATGACTAGTGATGAAGAACTATCACTACTATCTGATGATGTGATGAAGTACTGGGGACGAGGCTGTAGAAGTGTGTCTCGTGTTTTCTTCCCCGAAGGCTATGATATAGGGCGTTTTATTAAGGCTCTGTCTCGTTACTCGTGGGTTGCAGATTATCATTATTACCGCAATAATTATGACTACCAACGTGCTATATACACTATGAGTGGTAAAAAAGATGTGTATGATACAGGTTTTCTCCTGCTTTCTATGGAGGATAATCTGTTACTGCCAACTGGAGTGGTGGCATATGATTTTTACAAGGATAAATCCAGCGTAGAGGTATTTGTGGAGAGGTATAAAGATGGTTTGCAGTGTGTTGAGGGCCGAGGTGTAGCAGCTGCTGTAGAATATGGAAAATCCCAGTCTCCTTCCCTTACCGACTATGCCGATGGGGTGGATACTATGAAATTTTTTGCACATTTGTAGAATGTGTGTAAATGGTATTGAAAAAAATTGTATATTTAACACCTCAAAAACGAGGCTAAAAACAGCAGATATTTGTGTTTTATTTGATAAATAATCAGTATCTTTGCCTCGATTTTTCATTAAAAGGAAAGTAATAAAAACGATATATATCAAATGATTGATAATCAGATAAAAAAAGTAGGTGTGCTCACATCTGGAGGTGATGCTCCAGGTATGAATGCTGCTATACGTGCTGTGGCACGCACGTGTGCTGCCAACGGTATAGAGTGTCTAGGTATAAGACAGGGGTATAAAGGATTGCTTGACGAAGACTTTGAAGAATTGACTCCTCGTGCGGTGGGAAATATAATCAATCGTGGTGGTTCTTTCTTGCGTTCGGCACGTTGTAAAGAGTTCAAAGACCCTGCTGTACGTGCTCGTGCGGTGGAAAATGCTCGCAAGGCAGGTATAGACGCATTGGTGGTTATAGGTGGTGATGGTTCTTTCACAGGAGCTCTTAAACTCCAGAAAGAAAACGGAATCCCTGTGATGGGTAT
>JAFYKQ010000071.1 GCA_017537565.1 Flavobacteriales bacterium | reverse complement strand
AGAGTATCGCACTGGGTACGTGTTCGGCATTTGGTACTATCATACCAGCGGTGATAGCAGGAGAAAATCTGCTATCGGGCAGTGGATTGATATTGCTGATAGGAGTATGTGTAACCATAGCAGGTATCGCTGTGATAGGCTATGCAGGTAGCCTGCGTGCCAAAAATATGAGCGAAGAGGAGAAAAAGGCTGCTGTCAAGGACTTTGCATTGGGTAAAGGACTGGCGGTGGCTCTGCTGGCGGGTGTGATGAGTGCTTGTTTTAATCTAGGATTACAAGCAGGAGAGGCTCTGGTGGTAGAAGGAGCCAACGAACTGTTCAAGACTCTACCTGCCACTATGATGGTTACTCTGGGTGGTTTTATCACAAATGCATCATACTGCCTGTTCCAGAATGCCAAAAACCATACTTTTTCAGACTATGGCAACAGTAAAGTCCTACTGCCAAATGTCCTATTGTGTGCCTTGGCGGGTGTGCTATGGTATTCACAATTCTTTGGACTGGGTATGGGCAAGAGCTTTTTGGCCGATTCTCCTGTTATGCTGGCATTCTCGTGGAGTATCCTTATGGCACTCAATGTGGTATTCAGTAATGTATGGGGTATAATTCTACGCGAATGGAAAGGAGCTGGTCGCACTACGGCAGTAGTTCTAGTGGTAGGTATGGCGATACTTATATTGTCTGCCTTTATACCCAATATTTTAGGATAGAAAAACACACATACTATGAATAAAATGATAGAAGAAAACGAAACATTAAATATCGAAATATCCAAAATAGCCGAAGTAGCAGGATACCTATGGCAACGCGGCTGGGCAGAATACAACGGTGGTAATATATCTGTATGTGTATCACATAGCCTTACAGAAGAGGATAAAAAGACTCCTGCCATAGGACCTCGTGTAGAACTACCAGCGGTGATGACACATCTGTGTGGGGAGGTGTTTTATGTTACAGGTACCGGTAAACGAATGCGTTATGTGGCATCTGCTCCTTGGGAGAATGGCTCACTTATATGTATAAGTGATGATGGTTCATACTATGAAATCATATACAAAAATCCTGTACGTCCTACATCTGAACTGCCATCACATCTATCTATGCACAATTATTTGCGTAGTATAGGACGTGATTCCAGAGTGGTACTTCACACTCACCCTACCGACCTTATAGCTCTCACACACGATGCACATTGGCTGGATAGTAAAAACATCACTCATATGCTGTGGAGTATGATACCCGAATGCCGTATTATCGTTCCTCGTGGTGTAGGGATAGTTCCATATGAAATACCGGGTACTATGGATTTGGCACTTTCTACGATAGAAAGACTTAAATCTCACGATGTGGTATTCTGGGAGAAACACGGCATACTTGCCACAGGAGCCGATGTAGTGGATTGTTTTGATGTGATAGACACTCTTAGCAAATCGGCACAGATATATCTTACGGCACGCACCGCAGGCTTTATCCCCCAAGGTATGAGTGATAAACAACTGGACGACCTAGTACCAGCATTTCATCTAGAAAAATACCAATAGTAATAGTATGGATATAAGAAAAACATTACTATCCCTGTGCCTGCTCATATCACTATCGGCAGTGGCACAAAAGAGTACTCTTACCCGCGAATATATCTCTCCTGTACGTATAGTCAAGTGTGATGGCGATGTCAAAAATCCAGAACGTCTGCTTAAAAAAGGCATAGGGCAGTCCACACTATCCAATGCCGATGTATGTGCCATCAAGGGACGAGCATCTATCATACTGGACTTTGGTAGTGAACTGCACGGGGGATTGCAGATAGTTACAGGTATGTCGCCTACGGCAGGGCCCCAACGTTTACGCATTACATTTGGTGAGAGTGTGAGCGAAGCCATGAGCCGTGAAGGAGAAAAAGGAGCAACCAATGACCACGCTATGCGTTGTTTTGAGATGCAAGTGCCTTGGCTGGGAGTAGCCGAGGTAGGAAATAGTGGTTATCGTTTCTTGCGTATCGAGACCATAGATGAAAATGCTACACTCTACTTGCGAGAGCTGCGTGCTATATCTATATATCGCGACATAGAACGCATAGGTTCGTTTACTTGTGATGATACTCTTTTGAATAAGATATGGGACGTGGGTGCCTATACAGTACATCTATGTATGCAGGACTATCTGTGGGACGGTATAAAACGCGACCGTCTGGTATGGATAGGAGATATGATGCCCGAGGTTATGTCTGTTTTTAGTGTCTTCGGTGCAGATGACATCATACCACGCAGCCTGGATTTAACGCGAGATGCCACCCCGCTGCCAGGTTGGATGAATGGCATTAGTTCATATTCACTGTGGTGGATACTTTTACACGAGAAATGGTATCTATACACGGGGGATATAAAATATCTGGAGCAACAGGCAGACTATCTTTATCCTCTGTTAGAGCAGGTGATATCCACTATCGATAAAGATGGTCGTGAGCATCTGGGAGGTTCACGATTCCTAGACTGGCCTTCCAATGCCAATACTATGGCGGTAGATGCAGGACTGCAAGCCCTCACGGTAATGACACTGGAGAGTGGAGAAAAACTATGCCATATGCTGGGCAATGAGGCATTGGCAGATAAATGTCATTCATATCATCAGAAGACATTTGCTGCTGCTAGGAAAGTAGCACGTGATTTTGTCAAGAAAAACACCGAACCTACGGGTGAGAAACAGGCCGTCGCATTGCTGTCACTGTGTGGTGCAATGGATAGCGAGGAAGTCGCACGTATCATAGAGAAAAATACTACCGATGGTTTTTCTACATTCTATGGATATTTTATGTGTGAAGCACTTGCCAAGGCCAATCACCACGCGGGGGCTATGGATATCATAAAACGCTACTGGGGCGGAATGCTAGATATGGGAGCAACTACTTTCTGGGAGGATTTTGATCTTCGTTGGACAGAAAATGCCTCTCCTATAGACCAGATAGTGCCTGCTGGACGACTGGATATACACGGTGATTTTGGGGCATACTGCTATAAAGGGTTCCGTCATAGTCTGTGTCACGGCTGGGCGAGTGGCCCTACATCGTGGTTGTCACACCACGTGCTGGGTGTAGAAGTGATGGATACTGCCTTCTGCAAGGTGCGTATCACGCCACATTTGGGCCATCTTAAATGGGTGAAAGGTTCTTATCCTACTCCATACGGTGCTATAACTATTGAACATCGTGTGATGGAGACTGGAGAGATTAAATCTGAAATATCTGCACCAAAAGAAATAACAATCATAAGAGAATAAAACACACAATACATTATGAAACGATTTTTTATCATATTATTTTTAGCGGCGTGGGTATCGTCCTGCAGTAGCAGCTTTGACAGTCTTAATGCTCCTATGGAGGGGACTTGGATTACAGCTGCCGACTGCCAGCATAAACCCAACACTTGGCTCATATATCGTGCTAATCCCACCATATCTTCTATCCCCGATGAGATGATAGCGCGTATAGCGGTAGATAGTAAGTATTGGCTGTGGATAAATGGAGAGATGGTAGTCTTTGAGGGAGGTCTTAAACGTGGGCCTATGCCCGAAGGCACATATTATGACACAGTAGATATAGCTCCATATCTTAAAAAAGGAGAAAACACCATAGCACTGCTATTGTGGTACTGGGGTAAAGACGGTTTCAGCCATAACAGCAGCGGAAGAGCAGGACTTCTTTTTGATGCACAGAGCAAGAACCAAAAGATAATAAGTGATACTACCTGGACCTGTGGGGTGTATGAGGCTTATGGAGATACAGACGCTCCTTTCCCTAACTACCGCCTGCCAGAGAGTAACATACGCTATGATGCACGTCTGGGTGTAGAAGACTGGTATATGCCAGAGAGTACTATATCTCTCCCACAGGCAGTAGAGCTGGATAGCATACCATATGGACAGCTCGTAGCACGCCCTATCCCTATGTGGAAAGATTATGGACTGAAAGGATATGAGGATACGGTACGCTGTGGTGATACACTCAAATGTCGTTTGCCATATAACTGCCACGTTACTCCATATATTCAACTATCCAGCGAAGAGGCAGGGGACACGGTACGTATTATGACCGATAACTACAACGGAGGTAGCGAAAAGAACGTACGTGCAGAATACATCACCACTGCTGGAACACAAGAGTATGAAAATATGGGTTGGATGAATGGTCACTATGTGTGGTACATTATCCCTCAAGGCGTGAAAGTGATGGATGTAAAATTCCGTGAGACGGGTTATGATACAGAATTTGCTGGTTCATTTACTTGTGATGACCCATTCCTTAACGAAGTATGGAAGCGTTCGGCACGTACACTTTATGTAACTATGCGTGATACATATATGGACTGCCCAGACCGCGAACGTGCACAATGGTGGGGTGATGCTGTAAACGAATTGGGAGAAGCATTTTATGCTCTTTCGCCTTCATCACAGCTATTGGCTAGAAAAGGCATATATGAACTTATGAACTACCAGCGTGAAAATGGAACTATCTATTCTCCTGTGCCATCTGGTAGTTGGAATACCGAACTCCCACTGCAAATGTTGGCATCGGTGGGCTGGTATGGTTTTTATACACAGTATTATTACAGTGGTGATAGCACATTTGTGGCAGATGTATATCCTCGTGTACACCGATATCTGCACGATGTATGGCAGGTAGATGAAAACGGTATGACTGTGTTGCGTGCAGGCGAATGGAACTGGGGTGACTGGGGAGCCGATATAGATATGGGTGTACTTACCAATTGCTGGTATTACCTGGCACTTAAAGCCGAAAAGGAATTTGCACGTATGATAGGCCGTAATGACGATATTCCCGAAATTGACAGCCTGATGACTGGTATAGAAAAAGGATTTGACGAGGCTTTCTGGAATGGAAAAGTATATCGTTCAAAAGAACATAAAGGTGCCGATGATGACCGTGCACAGGCAATGGCTGTAGTGTCTGGATTGGCCAATGAGCAGTATTATCCACAGATAATCGAGGCCTTGAAAAAAGAATATCACGCCAGTCCATATATGGAAAAATATGTACTGGAAGCTCTCTTTATGTTGGGCGAAGACACATTTGCCCTTAAACGCATACACGACCGCTATGCCAAAATGTTGGCCTATGAGGACTATACGACGCTTTTTGAAGGTTGGGGTATAGGAGCCGAGGGATTTGGCGGAGGAACCATAAATCACGCTTGGAGTGGAGGCCCTCTTACTATGATGAGCCAAAAAGTATGTGGTATATCGCCTACTTCGCCAGCATTTAAGACTTTCCGTGTACAACCACAGATGGGTAACCTTAAACACGCTGCGGCTACTATGATGACTGCCGATGGAAGTACTATAAGTGTAGATGTAAAAGTAGAAGGAGAAAAGACTATCGTAGAGCTAGATGTACCTGTGGGTCATACAGCCGAAGTAATTCTTCCTAATAGTGCATCTGCCGAAGTGGGAGAAGGTCATAACATAGTACAATAGATATACTTTGTGTGAATAAAAAAGGTCCGGTAAGCCGGACCTTTTTTTTATTTATATAGCCTTACCGAAGTAAGTATATATTTGTTTTCATATACTTACAAAAATTTTACATTTTTCTTGTGAGTTATAATTATTGTCGGTATCTTTATACTACTTGTAGTGCAAGTGTGAATGTAAATAAAGGTAATTAATTTAAAAAAATACCCAATCCTTAAAATACTTAATACTATGGAATTAAGACTAGAATATGCGGTAGATGGCTATCGTTTGGAAGAAATCATTGATACAACGTATGATGATATTACACTTGAAATTTTAAGCAATATAACACAGGTGTATATATTTGATGATGATAAGAGCCTGTATGGAAGTGAGGCGATGATTTTTTTAAGACGGCTTATCAATGATAACGTCCTGCTACTATCTTAAAATGTAGATATGTCTGCATAGTGCCACCAGAAAATGAGTTTCATTTCTAAATAGCTCTATATCTTCACATTAAAGAATCGCAACAAACGTAATCTCCCGCTATTGCTCCACCTGATTTCTGCACCATTTTGCAGTGTCTCGCAGAGTCGAGTTCCTACTTTGATGCAAAGGTATATAATTATTGTTATATAGAATAGTAATGTTGAGTATTTTTCTACTACATATTTTTATCTTCCGCATTCCATTTTGCAGCAAGTTCCAGCCCTCTTTTAATCCCTTGTGATAATCCATATTCACTTTTCAGATTTTGAAGAGCATCTCTTTCTGTAATTAAGACATGGCGTAATTGCTCATAGGTCATATCTTCAATAGCAATACTATAAGGTAAAAGCAAACGTACGTTATATGGAAGTGCCTGAGTAAAGTTTGGATACTTATTTTTGATATGGATTGCACATTCTTGCATTAATGCCATATCATTACCCAATAATGCTATATTAATATCAAAAATATCTCTATCTATTTTTGTTGTGTAATCATTTACATCTTTCTGCAACTCAATGCATTCTTTTAAAATTTCTGCTTGACGTCTCTTGTTATTATCGTTGTACATATCTACATTTTATTAAAATTAGTCCTATTTTCAAACACTCCCTCAAACAAACTCATTTCTCGCTTAGCGATTCCTAATCTGTTTGCCGACACTCGCCAATCCTTAACTGCCACTACCACCTCGTTGATGATACTCTTTGCGACCTCAAGTGT
>JAFYKQ010000070.1 GCA_017537565.1 Flavobacteriales bacterium | reverse complement strand
TCCTCCATACGGGAAGAGAGTGTGTTTACTCTTTCGGCAGAAAGAGCCTCTCCGCTGGCAAATGTGGACTCTATTTCGGCTTTTTCACGTTGCAGGGCGGGTATTTCTACCTCCAGAGCATCAAATTCCTTCTGTTCTTTATAAGACAGACGATTTTTTCTCTCGCGAGGTTTTTCCACACGTTCTTTCTCCTCATCTGTTGATATTTGGGGTTTGCCTTGGGATTTTTGCCATAGACGGTATTCGGTATAGGTTCCTGGGAAATCCTTTATCTTACCCTCTCCTTCAAAGACAAATAGATGGTCAACTATCTTATCCATAAAATAACGGTCGTGGCTCACTATGAGCAACACCCCCGGATACTCTATGAGGAATTCTTCCAGTACGGTAAGGGTTATAATGTCCAGGTCGTTGGTAGGCTCGTCCAGTATGAGAAAATTGGGATTGGAGATGAGAACTGTACACAGGTATAGACGGCGGCGTTCTCCTCCCGATAGTTTTTCTACATAGTCCCACTGCTGTGAGCGGGTGAATAGAAAACGCTCCAGGAGTTGTTCGGCCGAAAGACGACGCCCTTTTGCCAGGGGGATATAATCGCCATATTTTTTAAGCACCTCTATTACTTTTTCACCTGGATTTATCTCTATACCCTCCTGACGATAATGACCAAATACAACGGTATCTCCTATGACTACCTTGCCACTATCGGGTTCTTCCTGACCACTGGCCACACGTAGAAAAGTAGATTTTCCCGTACCATTATCTCCCACTATACCCACTCGTTCCCCACGACGGAATACATAGTCAAACCTATCCAGTATCTTCATATCCTCCCAGGCCTTACATACAGAATGCATCTCCACGACTTTACTACCCAGTCGTTCCATACTTATACCCAGTTCCATCACGCGTTCATCTATACGGAACGAAGCCTTCTGTCGTAACACCTCAAAAGAATCTATACGAGCCTTGGCCTTGGTACCTCGTGCCTGTGGCTGACGACGTATCCATTCTACCTCACGACGCATGAGGTTGCGGGCTTTTTCGGCCTCGGCAGTAGCAGCTGCATAACGTTCGGCACGTTTCTCCATAAAATATGAATAGTTGCCGTGGTATCGCCACATCTTGCCTGCGTCAAGTTCCAGTATATCTGTACATACTCTATCCAGAAAATAGCGGTCGTGGGTAACCATAAAAAGTGTTATTTTCTCACTAGATAGATAATTTTCCAGCCATTCCACCATAGGCAGGTCTAGATGGTTGGTAGGTTCGTCCAGTATAAGAAAATCGGGAGCCTCTATAAGCACCTGTGCCAATGCCAGACGACGTAACTGTCCTCCCGACATCTGTGCACAGCTTACCGTCACGTTATCTAGTTTGAGCTGTGAAAGCACCGTCTGTATGCGTAACTCATACTCCCAGGCTCCCAGGGATTCCATCTCTTCATAGGCCGCCTGGAAATCGTGCGCATAATCACTATCGTGTGCCGCACGTTCATAACGCTTTATAGCTCGTAATATAGGAGTATCTGCCCCATAGATTATGTCTTCTATGGTAGATGTAGGTGGAAAATCATAGTCTTGTGATAGGAAGCCAACACTTACACCTCGGCGGAAGGTAACTGTCCCACTATCGGCCTCTTCCCTGCCACACAATATACGCATCAAGGTGGATTTACCACTGCCATTTTTGGCTACAAAGGCTATCTTTTCGCCTTGCGATATACCAAATGTCACATCACTGAAAAGCGTACGCACGCCATATGATTTGGAAAGATTCTCTACCGATAGATAATTCATAAAGTCGTTAAGATATTTATAGCAGCACAAAGGTAGTGAATAAATCCACTCTTATGAGGTATAGAATGAGATTATCCTTCAAAATATTGGCAAATGAGAGAATAGTTCTTTACATTTGTAGTCTTAAAAACAAATGACATACTCCTATGGTAAAATCAATGACAGGTTTTGGTCGCTCACAGATTACCCTAGATGGTAAAAAGCTGACCATAGAGATAAAAAGCCTCAACAGCAAACAGATGGACCTTTCCACACGTATCCCATCTCTATACCGCGAAAAAGACCCAGAATTGCGTCGTCATATCACATCGCGTCTCACACGTGGCAAGGTAGATTTTTCTATCTATGCCGAAACCGAAGCTGCCGATATGAGCCACGATATAAATACAGCAACCGTACTCGCATATATGGAACAATTGGCCGAAATAGAACCTTCTGCCACGCCTGCTCAACGTCTGGAAATGGCTATGCGTCTGCCAGATGTATTCCGCGGAGAAAGAGAAGAACTCACAGACGAGGAATGGAATACTGTCATGGAGGGAGTAAATGAAGCTATAAAGGCAATAGACACATACCGCACCAGCGAAGGAGCTATCCTTAAAGGCGAACTAACGTCATATGTAGAAAACATACGTACACTGCTCTCACAGGTAGAACCTTTTGAAAAAGGTCGTGTAGAGGCCATAAGAGAACGTCTTATGAAAAACCTAGCCGAACTACCTGTCGAAGTAGATAAAAACCGTCTGGAACAAGAAATGATATTCTATCTGGAAAAACTGGACGTGACAGAAGAAAAAGTACGTCTGGGACTGCATATAGACTATTTCCTTAAAACGATGGAAGAAGAGGTGGACTGTGGTAAAAAACTAGGTTTTATAGCACAGGAAATGGGACGCGAGATAAACACACTAGGCTCCAAATCCAACCAAGCCGATATGCAAAAGATAGTAGTGCGTATGAAAGACGAACTGGAAAAAATTAAAGAACAATCCCTCAACGTACTGTAATACTATGGCACAATCTCATCGCAAGATATTTATATTTTCGGCTCCTAGTGGCAGCGGTAAAACGACGATAGTAAACAGCATACTTTCAGAAGGCAGATATCCATTGGAGTTTTCTGTATCGGCTACATCTCGTTCTCCTCGTGGGAATGAAAAAAACGGGATAGAATACTATTTCCTCTCCCCCGAAGAATTCCGCCAAAAGATAGACGAAGGCCTGTTCCTGGAATGGGAGCAGGTATATACCGATACCTATTACGGCACACTACGTAGCGAACTATCCCGTATATGGGACAAGGGCAATGCTGTTATACTGGACGTAGATGTAATGGGAGGTCTTAACGTCAAACGTCTTTATCCAGAAGAGACTTGTCTTATATTTGTGATGCCTCCTAGCGTGGAAGAATTGCGTCGTCGTCTGGAAGGTCGTGGTACAGACTCACAGGACAAGATAGACATGCGTATCCGTAAGGCCGAACAAGAGATGGGTTATGCCTCACAGTTTGACCATATAGTGGTAAACGACACCCTAGAAGACGCTATATGTAAAGCCCGTTCTATCATAGAAGACGTCCTCAAATAAATATGGAACAGGAGAGTAAAAAAAAACGCATAGGACTGTATTTCGGGTCTTTTAACCCCATACACCACGGTCATCTCATCGTGGCGTCCCACATAGTGGAACATACAGACCTAGACCAAGTATGGATAGTTATCTCTCCTCACAATCCTTTTAAAAAGAAATCTACATTGGCTTCAGACTATGACCGCCTGGAAATGGTGCATAGTGCACTGGAGGGATATGATAACATACGTGCTTGCGACGTGGAATTCCGTATGGAAAAACCATCTTACACGTGTGATACATTACTGCTATTGAGCGAAAAATACCCCGACTATCATTTCTGTCTTATAATGGGTGCCGATAGTCTTATAGGATTTGACAGATGGAAGAACTATGAGTTTATCCTCAAATACTTTTCTTTTTACATCTACCCTCGCCCGGGATATGAATGTAGCAGTCCTCTATTTGATGATGCAGATGTCACTATCCTGAAAGACGCTCCACAGGTAGAGATTTCGGCTACTGCTATAAGATGTGATATAAAAGAAAATCGTTCGGTAAAAGCACTACTTCCTCCACAGGTACTGGACTACATAGATAAAAAAGGACTATATAGATAAACTTTATCTACCCAATAAAAAACGCACGCCCCTGGAAGGGGCGTGCGTTTTTTATATAAATCACGTTTTTATTCTATCACCGCACTTGCAGCAGTTACGTCACTGGCTATTTTCTTCACCAGACCTTGTAGGACTTTACCAGGACCTACTTCTACAAATTCGCTAGCACCGTCTGCTACCATATTACGTACACTCTGTGTCCATTTAACAGGAGCTGTAAGCTGTGCTATTAGGTTATTTTTTATTACTTCTGGGTCTGTCTCACCACAAGTAGATACGTTCTGGTAAACAGGACATACAGGGACGTTAAACGGAGTCGCTGCTATAGCTGCTGCCAGTTCTTCGCGAGCTGGTTCCATAAGAGGAGAGTGGAACGCCCCACCCACAGGAAGACGCAATGCACGACGAGCACCTGCTGCCTTTGCTGCTTCACAAGCTGCATCTACCGCAGGTATCTCACCAGATATCACCAACTGTCCAGGGCAGTTATAGTTGGCAGCTACCACCACACCTTCTGTTTCTTCACATATTTTTTCTACCGCCTCATCTGTAAGGTTAAGCACTGCTGCCATAGTACTAGGCACCGCTTCGCAGGCTTTCTGCATAGCCATAGCACGAGCCGAAACCAGTTTCAGTCCATCTTCAAACGACATAGCACCTGCCGCTACCAATGCCGAAAATTCTCCCAATGAATGTCCTGCCACCATATCTGGACGGAAGTTATCTCCTAGGACTTTGGCCAGTATCACAGAATGCAGAAATACAGCAGGCTGTGTAACCTTGGTCTGTTTAAGTTCTTCGTCTGTGCCTTTAAACATTATCTGGCTTATAGAGAAACCAAGTATTTCATCGGCCTTGTCAAACAGTTCACGAGCTACAGGATATTTTTCATATAGGTCTGCACCCATTCCAGAGAATTGTGCACCTTGTCCTGGAAAAACGTATGCTTTCATAATGTTATGTGTGTGTATTGTTTATATTCTATTTTTTTGAACTGCAAATATATGCATATTGTACCATATAAACAAAACCCACTTTGAGCAATTGCTCAAAGTGGGTTTTTACCGCCTGGCAGATTTTACTCTTTATGGCATTTGTCTTTCATAGCTTTCACTCCCATTATGAAATAAATCACCGCCGCTATGTAAAGTCCTATGGCCGTCCATATAATGAGCGTCATAAGGCTAAGTGCGGGCATAAACAGCAGAAAGAAAGACACTAAAACTATAAGTATCCCTCCCGTAAATACCCAACCCCAGCCGCTACGTGGACGCATGGTGATGGCATTTGACATAATGAAAGAGCCCTGCAATAGTAACCAGAAGGCAAATATCATAGGCAGTATCTCCATTGTGAGAATAATGTGTGCCACCAGATACACACCCAGTGCCAATGATATAATCCCATATGCCAGATACCAACCCCACGATGAGGAGTAACGGTACATAGAGACAAAAATCTTGGATATACCTATAAAGATGAATATCCACCCAAACACTATCGAGAGGTCAACATAACTCTCCATAGGACGGAACGTTACATAAAGTGCCAATGCAAAAAGCACCAGCGAGATAAATAAGAGCCACACCCCTCCTCGGCGAGCAGGAGCACAACATTCTGCGTTTTTTTCTGGGTTCATAGTAATGATTTGGTTTTAAAGGTTTATGTCTTATATAAATATAGCTATTTTATACTTCTGCTCCAAATAAATTTTATGGCCTATCTCTCCCTATGATTTTTATAAAAATATTTTCGGATTTTGGTTATAAGGGCATTTGTTTTGGGAGGAGAGTTATTACTTTTATTTATAATAGATAAGAATATGTTATCGTTTTTGCGGTGTATTTAAATATTATTTATACATTTACCGCACCATTTGTAAAAACACAAAAAACGATGGGAAAACTTTATGATAAATTAGCTTCAGACGTACGTCTAGAGGAGGGGCTCGTGGCTTGTATAAACTGCGGGACCTGTACTGCTGTATGTCCTGCTGCCGAATTTTATAAATACGACCCAAAACGCATAGTAAACATCGTCCAAACACAGGACGATGACCAGATACGCGAACTACTCAAAAGCGATGCTATATGGTACTGTGGTGAATGTATGTCCTGCGTTACACGATGCCCTCGTAAGAACGCTCCTGGACTGGTGATAATGGCACTGAGGTCTCTTTCACAGGACGAAGGCTATTTTGTGGAGAGTGAAAAAGGTCGTCAGCAACTGGCACTCAAACGCACCGTAGGTGAAAATATCCTACGCAAGGGTTACTGCATCACTCCTCATACTATGACATATGAACGTCATCGCGAGGCTGGTCTTATATGGAAATGGGAGACAGAACATATGGAAGACATATTTGCACGTCTGGGAGCCAATCTGGACGGCGATGGCCCCGGTGTACTCCGCAAGATTCCCCGCGAATCACTCGAAGAACTGGACCGTATATTTGAAGTTACGGGAGGTAAGGCCCGTTTTGAAATGATAGAAAAAGCATCTGCCCGCAAGGCCGCCGAACTTGGTATGAGTGATGAAGAATACTATGAGATGGTCTTCACACAGAACAGCGGCCGACATTTTAAATAAGCTACATTTGGGACACGAGAAAATTATGGGACACGATATAGATAACACAGGAACCAATCCTCTTACAGGTCGCCGCCGCGTATGGAAAGAATACCAGAAGGTAATCCCTTCCGACAAATATTTCTATGTGCGCAGTTGCATACGTCAAAATATATTCCCCGCCAGCGAAGTGCATTTCCTCAAGATAATGCGTGAGGCTTTGGGTAAAGACGTGTATGAAAATCCTCATCACACCACTTGCAGTGGGATAGGCTACCACAGCGATGTAGTACCGCTGGAAACCAGTATGACCATAGTAGCACGTCAGTTTGCACTGATGGCCGAGGCTGGTTATGAAAATCTTGCGGTATCGTGCATCACTTCGTTTGGGTTGTACACAGAATTTCTGGAGACTTGGCAGCATTTCCCACACATAAGAGAACGCATAGCCGAAAAACTATACCGTGCCACAGGACGTGAACTGGTCCTGCCCAAATGTGTAGCTCACGCCAGCGATATCATCTATGCTCTACGCGATGAGATTTCACAAAAAGCCAAATATCGTCTTGTAAATAAAAACACAGGCGAACCATTGCGTATAGTGGAACACATAGGTTGCCATTACGCCAAGATGTTCCCTTCAAAAGGTGTAGGCGGTGCCGAATACCCTTGTGTGCTTTCGGGTATGGTAGATGCCTGGGGAGGACAGATAGTGGATTATCCTGAACGTCGCCAGTGCTGTGGGTTTGGTTTCCGTCAATATCTGGTACAGGCCAACCGCGGATACTCCATATCAAACACCAAAAAGAAATTTGACTCTATGGAGCCATATCACCCCGATGCCATCATAGCCAACTGTCCCGGTTGTCCATACTTTATGGACCGCTGGCAGTATGTGATAGCCGAAATGGAAGGAAAGACCTATGGTGAGAATGGTTTTGGCATACCGGTGCTTACATATGAAGAGCTGGCAGGACTGGTATTGGGTTATGACCCTTGGGACCTTGGGCTGCAAGTGCACCAGACATCGGTAGAGCCTCTACTGGACAAGATGGGTATAGAATATGACCCCTCACAGAAATACAAAGGACTAGATGGAAAGGATTTAGGTCGTCCAGAAGAACCACGTGTTCTCAAGACAGAACTATGTCCCCACTGTTTATAATCACCTATACTAGATAATGAAAAATATAGTCATAATAGGAGCAGGTGTGGCAGGTCTTTCGGCTGCATCTATACTTAAAGAAAAAGGATACGATGTTACAATCATAGAAAAAAAGGCTTATGATGGTGGTAATGTAGCATCTTGGGACCGTCTGTTTCCAGATTCTCGACGTGCTAGTCGCCTTATAGATGATGTAAAACGTCCACTGGGAGATGGCGTCACTATACATTATGACCAGAGCATCACTTCACTGGTTAAAATGAAAGACGGACGTATAGGTGTGAAAACAGATTCTCTAGAAACGATACACGCCGATGCTCTACTGGTGGCAAGTGGTTTCTCGCTATTTGATGCTCATCTTAAAGAAGAGTACGGCTATGGCATATATGACAATGTCTATACACAGGCCGACCTGGAATCTATGTTTAACGCCGGTAAGGTTCTTACCCGTAGTGGAGACGCCCCTCGTCGCATAGGTTTTGTGCATTGTGTAGGTTCGCGAGATGAAAAGGTAGGCAACCGCTATTGTTCCAAGGTATGTTGTGTTACAGCTGTTAAACAAGCATCAGAGATAAAACAATTATATCCCGACGCACAGGTGTATTGTTTCTATATGGACCTGCGAATGTTTGAACTGCCATATGAAGATATGTACTTCAACGCCCAGAAACTATATGGCGTACGTTTCATAAGAGGACGTCTGTGTGAGGCTGCCGAAAAGATGGATAAAAGTGTGGTTCTCAAGGTAGAAGACACTCTGGCTGGACAGACGATGAACCTTTCTGTAGATATGCTTGTGCTTATGGCTGGTATGCGTCCTGCTAGCGACACTACCCGTATAGCCACTATGCTGGGACTACACTGTGGCAAGGAAGGATTCCTCACCCCTGTGGACACATTCTCTCGCGGTAACGAAACCGAAGTAGATGGTGTATTCCTGGCAGGAACTTGCACAGGCCCCAAGACTATACCACAGACGATAGCCGATGCTCGTAGTGCGGCTATATGTATAGATGAATACTTGAAAAAACGTAAAAAATGATAGATTTCGGATACGGAATAACACGCAGCAACCGCCTTAATCTGGACGAAGCAGACCTCACACTAGCCCGCAAGATGGCTCGTCGTGAGAAGAGTTTTGGCACCTGTATAGGTTGTGGGACTTGCACTGCCGGGTGTACTGCTGGGCATTTCACAGCCTACAACCCCCGTAAAATCCAACTGATGATTCTAAACGGGCAGACAGAAAACCTGAAGGAAGACCTCGAGAAATGTATGCTGTGTGGTCGCTGCCAGATGCTATGCCCTCGCGGGATAAGTTTACGCAGCCTGTGGAGCAAACTGTACCGTGCACTGGACGCTCCACACAAGACTCCATCTGTTACACGCGATATTTTTTAACGTAATATCTACAGTGTAATAAACCTATCTTTATCATTATCTATCATAAACAGAAATAGACGTGGAAGAAAGATTTAGTTTTGACCCATTTGTACTGCCATTTACTATAGGTATGATGTTTATCATCATATACCTGTCTATAGCTGCTGGCAAGGTAATATATGACCTCCCATCTGAAGACCGCAAGAAGTTTTTCCGCAGTCTTTTCTCGTGGCGTATATTTGTTTCTATAAAAGATATTATATGTGAGTGCCTATTACACGTGCGTATATTCCGCCGCAACAGAGTGTTGGGATTTATGCATATGAGTATAGCGTTCGGGTGGTTTATGATTATAGTATTGGGACATATAGAGGTAAAACTATATGCTCCTCACCGTCTTAACCTGCCTTACTTCCCTATATTCTTCCGTTATTTTATGAAAGAGACAGAACAGACCATGCAGGGTGCTTTCTTCTTTTTCATAATGGACTTTTTCCTTCTGCTCATATTCATAGGTATAGGTATGGCTCTCTATAAGAGGTTTAACAGCCGTGCTATGGGTATGCGTCGTACCACTCGTCTTAAAATGGCCGACCGCATAGCACTATATACCCTATGGCTCATATTCCCATTGCGACTGCTGGCCGAAAGCCATACGGCCGAAATAGCAGGCGGTAGCTTCCTTACCAATACCGTAGGTTACCTGGTAGGTGTCGTCCCCGAAGACTATGGACGAGGATTCTGGTGGGCGTACTCCATATCTCTGGGAATGTTCTTTTTTGCACTGCCCGGTTCGCGATATATGCATATCCCTACCGAAGCTCTACTTATACTGTTTAAAAACGCTGGCATTCGCTCCCGTAAAAAGGGCGACGGAGTCGCTACGGCAGCCATCTATTCCTGCTCGAGATGCGGTATATGTATAGATGCCTGCCAGATATCATCTGCTGCCCGCAAACCAAAAGATACTGCTGTATATTTCATACGTCAGCTACGCGAAGGCGACCCTGCTGCTCTTAAAAGTGCCGAAAACTGCTTTATGTGCGGACGCTGTGTGCAGGCTTGCCCCGTAGGCATAGACTCCATACGTTTAAGACAAAACGTACGTGAACTGAAAGCCCCCAAAGACCAAAGTGATTATTCATATCTGCCAGCTATGGATATAGGACAGGCCGATGTGCTGTATTTTTCGGGTTGTATGACTCGTAATATGCCATCTATCCTGTACTCTATGAAAAAAATCCTCAAAGAAAGTGGAGATAACTACCTACATATGGACGCTTCCAGCACTATATGCTGTGGACGTCCTATGTTGCTGTCGGGACAGATAGATGCCGCCCGTGCTATGATAATGAAAAACACCGAAATCATACGACTAAGCGGTGCCAGAACATTGATTACATCGTGTCCTATATGCTACAAGGTATTCTGTGAGCAGTACTCCCTGCAAGGGGTAGAAATACTACACCATAGCCAGTATATAGACCGTCTTATAAAAGAAGGCCGCATAGAGGTAGAAAAATCATCATTAAATGTGGTATATCACGACCCTTGTGACCTGGGTCGTGGCAGTAAGGTTTACAAGGAGCCTCGCCGTGTGATAGATGCTGTGGCTACACTCACATCTATACCATCGGCCATAGATAAGAAAAAGGCATTGTGTTGCGGAGGTTCGCTTGCCAATACCGCCCTGAGTGAGGGTAGTCGTCGTACAGTAACAGAAGATGCTTATAAGCAGCTCACAGCCTCTAGTCCAGATGTACTGGCAACGGCCTGTCCATTGTGTAAAAAGACATTTGAAGGAGTGAGCGAAGGTCATTCGGCAGTGAAGGATATAGCACAGATAGTAGTAGAAGCGATGGTAGAAAAGTCTCCTGTACCTGGTAAAGAAAACTCAAAAAATTCATCGGCTCACATTACAGCATAACATTATAAGGATAAGATATGTACGGCTCAAAAAATATGATTTTTTTGAGCCGTATTTCATTCTTTTTTTTACCTTTGCACGCTGTAATCCTCTATGGACAAATGAAAACAGGACATATCACATATTTTCCCTACCGATGCAGGCGTTATGACGCCTAGACAGTCCACTCCCCATATCAATTAATGAGCGAGATTACACCGTTTTTTCTCCCTAGAATATAATCATTATAACATTCATTTTTCATACCTTTACACTTTTGAAAAGTGAGATAAAGATATTTGAATTTTTATATCATAAAAAATGAAAATAAACGTACTGGTCGCAGACCTATCACATCTTAAATATGCACAGACCATCTGTGATGAAATAGAAAAAGCAGCCTACCTACGCGGTACAGGTATAGCCAAACGACATCCATCATATATAGAAGATAAAATACGTGCCGGAAAGGCAGTCATAGCTCTTACAGAAGAAGGCGAATTTGCTGGGTTTAGTTATATAGAAACGTGGGAACACGAGAAATATGTAGCGACATCTGGTCTTATAGTGGTGCCAAAATTCCGTATGTCGGGACTTGCCAAACGTATAAAACTAGGTACGTTCTATCTGGCTCGCACCAAATTTGCAGCGTCCAAGATATTCAGTATCACTACATCACTGCCTGTAATGAAACTAAATACAGAAATAGGATATACCCCTGTTACTTTTTCTGAACTTACGACAGATGATACTTTCTGGGAAGGATGCAAGGGTTGTGTGAACTATGACGTGCTATCCCGTAATAACCGTCGTATGTGTCTGTGTTATGGTATGCTCTATGACCCTGCCACTCACGATGACAGCGAGATACTATCACACGTAAAGGTAGATGGAGGTGTGATAGACACATTTCATCTTGAGAGCCTTACCTCAAAGTAAAAATTAAGATTCAGTAAAAATTAAAAAAACGAGATATGGAAAACAATAAAAAAGTATTGGTGGCATTCAGCGGAGGGCTGGACACTTCGTTTTGTGTAAAATACCTCAAAGAAGACAAAGGTTATGAAGTCCACACTGCACTTGTAAACACAGGTGGTTTCCCTGCCAGCGAACTGGACACAGTTACAGAAAAGGCATTGGCACTGGGTGCTGTAAGCCACAAAAACATAGACATCACACAGGAGTTTTATGAGAAAGCTGTGCGTTATATGATATTTGGTAACGTATTGAGAGGTAATACATACCCCATATCTGTAAGTTCAGAACGAGTATTCCAGGCCATAGCCATCATCTCTTATGCCAAGGAAATAGGAGCAAAGGCCGTTGCTCACGGTAGTACAGGTGCCGGTAATGACCAGGTGCGTTTTGATATGATATTCCAGACTCTCGCCCCAGAGATAGAAATCATCACTCCTATACGTGATATGGCTCTTTCACGTCAGGAAGAGATAGACTATCTTAAAAAACACGGTGCACAGGCTTCGTGGGAAAAATCCAAATACTCTATTAACAAGGGTATATGGGGGACTTCGGTAGGAGGAGTAGAGACATTGCACTCACACAGCACACTTCCAGAAGAAGCCTATCCTTCACAGGTGGTAGAGAAAGAACCTTGCACGGTAAGCATAGAATTTGCAAAAGGAGAACCTGTGGGTCTTAACGGTGAAAAGATGAGTCCACTGGCGGTAATAACCAAACTGGAAGAGATAGCTTCGCGTTATGGTGTGGGACGTGATATGCACGTGGGAGACACTATCATAGGCATAAAAGGTCGTGTAGGATTTGAAGCGGCAGCGGCTATGGTTATCATCAAGGCTCACCATATGCTGGAAAAACACACACAGACCAAATGGCAGGCCTACTGGAAAGAACAGGTAGGTAATTTCTATGGAATGCTTATGCACGAAGGCCAATATCTAGACCCTGTGATGCGTGATATGGAAGCGTTGCTTACATCTTCACAGGAATGTGTAAGCGGTAGTGTTACCGTTATATTGCGTCCATATTCGTTTATGGTAGAGGGTATAACATCAGACCACGACCTTATGAACAGTGGTTTTGGTGCATATGGTGAGGAAAACAAGGCATTTGATGGAGAAGACGCCAAAGGATTCATCAAGGTCCTTTCTCTTTCCAACAAGATTTACTACCACGTAAACCAAGACAAAAAATAATTTCTATATATGTCATCGGTGGGTAAATTCATATGCATACTTTTCACTGCACTTATAGCTACATCGTGTAGTAAAAGTTACTATGATATGACTCCACGACAGTTTGAATCGTTTATAAACAGCTGTGGAAAAGTACATTTGATAGACGTACGCACAGCCAAAGAATACAACGCTGGACATATAAAAGGCGCTATAAATATACCTGTGAGTGATGAGATAGCATTCTGGGATAGTATAGATTCGTTGCAAGGGAAACGCCTTTTTGCTGTGTATTGTCACGGTGGTGTGCGGAGTTCTCACGCAGCTATCTTGCTATCTACACAGGGTGGTTACACGGTGTATAACCTAGATGGAGGCATAGTAAAATGGAAAAAACAGGGACGTCCCATAGTAAAAACAACATTGTCTTCTAACCAAGATAATTAAAAAATAGATATGGATACAGAAAGAAAAATAAAGATAGGTATAGTAGGCGGTGCAGGATATACCGCCGGCGAATTGCTACGCATAGTAATGGGACACCCTATGGTAAAGGTAGATTTTGTCTATTCCACTTCCAGTGCTGGCAAACCACTTCACAGCATACACTATGACTTGCTAGGAGTAACAGATATGTGTTTTACAGATGAGATAAACCCTACGGTAGATGTGCTGTTTATGTGTACTGCCCACGGTGATACGGGAAACTTTCTGAAAGAACACCCAGTATGTGAACACACACGTATTATAGACCTATCCAACGAATTCCGTCTCAAGGCAGATTCTCGTTTTATGGGACGTAAATTTGTATATGGACTACCAGAAGTAAACCGTGCCAAGATAGTAGGTGCTCACGACATAGCCAATCCTGGTTGTTTTGCTACGGCCATACAGTTGGCATTGGCACCACTGGCTGCTGCTGGATTGCTTAAAAGCGACATACACGTCAATGCCATAACAGGTTCTACGGGTGCAGGAGTAAAACCAGCCGCTACGACACATTTCTCTTGGAGAGAAGGTAACCTTTCACACTACAAGGCCTTTACTCACCAGCATCTGGGAGAGATAGGAGAGACTCTTTCTCGTCTTAACGGTGGGCTGGATAACGAGATATATTTCCTGCCTATACGTGGTAATCACACTCGCGGTATATATGCTACTGCATATACAGACTATGAAGGCACGATAGAAGAGGCTTATGCTCTGTATGAAGATTTTTATCGTACGGCCGCATTTACACACATATCTCACGCCAAAGACGTGCATCTTAAAATGGCTGTCAATACCAACAAATGTGTCATAGGACTGCTTAAACACGGTAACAAACTCCTCATTACATCTGTTATAGATAACCTGGTAAAGGGAGCTTCGGGACAGGCTGTTCAGAATATGAATCTAATGTTTGGTCTGCCAGAAGATATGGGACTGAACCTTAAAGCCACTGCATTCTAATCCACAGAACACTTAAACGTATATAGATATGAAATTATTTGATGTATATCCGCTATATGATGTAGAGATAGTAAAAGGCTGCGGTTCTCGCGTGTGGGACGCCGATGATAACGAATATCTGGACCTATATGGTGGACACGCCGTTATATCGATAGGTCACGCCCACCCTAGATATGTAAGTGCTATAAGCGAGCAAGTGGCACGTCTGGGTTTTTACTCAAATTCTGTTATAAATAGTGTACAGAGCCGTTATGCCGAAAAAGTAGGCGAGATAAGCGGTCTTACAGACTATACTTTCTTTATGTGTAACAGCGGTGCCGAAGCCAATGAAAATGCTGTAAAACTGGCATCTTTCATAACAGGCAAATCCCGCGTTATATCGTTTGGAAAATCATTCCACGGTCGTACATCATTGGCTGTAGCTATCACAGATAACCCAAAGATAGTAGCTCCTGTCAATGACACACACCACCGCACGATAGTGGCTCTTAACGACATAGAAGCCGTAAAAAGAGAATTGGCTGCTGGTGACGTGTGTGCCGTTATCATAGAAGGCATACAGGGTGTAGGTGGTATGGGAATGGCTAGCGATGAGTTTATGAAGACTCTGGCAGTCGAATGCAAAAATGCAGGAGCAAAACTCATACTGGACGAGGTGCAGAGCGGTTGTGGACGTACGGGCCGTTATTTTGCATTCCAACACTATGACATTATGCCAGACATCATTTCGGTAGCCAAAGGTATAGGAAATGGATTCCCCATGGCAGGCATACTCATCGCTCCAGATATAGAGGCTCGTTATGGTATGTTGGGTACTACGTTTGGAGGTAACCACCTGGCGTGTGCTGCTGGTAGTGCGGTAATAGACGTGATGATGGAAGAACACCTTATGGAAAACGCAGCACGTGTAGGTGCCTATGCCGCAGAAAAACTATCAGGGCTCCCTCACGTGGTAGCTGTAAAAGGTCGCGGACTGATGTTGGGCGTAGAATTTGACGAACCTATAGCTGCCATACGCCGTGCATTGGTATTTGATAAACATATCTTTACTGGTGCCGCATCAAATCCTTGTATGATACGCATACTGCCTCCACTATGCATCAGCGAAAAAGACATAGATACGCTATATGATGCCCTATTGGACATATTGAAATAAAGACCATATCATTAAAGACACAGTAAATATGGAACTAGGAAAAGTATTCTTCTGGAACGTAGATACCCAGCACGATTTTATGGACGAGGACGGATTGCTCCCCATACCCGGTGCCAGTGAGATAGTCCCCATGCTGGAAAAGATAACAACATATGCTCGCCAGAACAACATTCCTGTGGTATCTACTGCAGACTACCACTATGAGGACAGCAGCGAACTGAGCGACTCTCCCGATGGCGTAAATACATTCCCAGCACACTGTATGGCCGGAAGCGAGGGTGCAGATTTTATCCCACAGACAGCTCCATCTGCAGATGCGTTGCTTATCTCTTGGGAGGAGATGTATCCAGATTTTGATATCAAGGCTCACCGCGAATTCATCGCCACCAAAGACGCATTTGATATCTTTAACGGCAATCCAAATATGGACGATTTCATCGAGGCTCTTTATGATGAAACTGGTCGCGATACTGCTGTGGTATATGGAGTATCGGGTAATGTATGTGTAAAATATGCCGTAGAAGGTTTGCGAGAAAGAGAATTTAAAGTAATTTTGCTCACTGATGCAGTAAAGAGTCTGGACGGCATTCCAGACCCTATCGAGAGCGAAGAATGGAAGAATGACGAAGGCCTGATGATGATGAGTTTTGATGAATTTTGTAAAAGTGTAAAATAACTCATTTGAGATGAAAAAATTTACTTGTGCTGCCGACCTTGGCGACGTGGACATAGCCGTACAGAAGGCATTGGAGATGAAAAAATCTCCTTACAGCGAGAAGCATTTGGGAGAGAATAAGACCATCGGGCTTATATTTTTCAATTCTTCGTTGCGTACACGCCTATCGAGTCAACGTGCTGCACAGAATCTAGGTGCCAATGTGATAGTGATGAATGTAGGCACAGATGGTTGGGCATTGGAATATGAAGACGGAGTTATAATGGAAGGCTCTACTGCCGAACACATTCGCGAGGCGGCACCTGTTATGGCTCAGTATTGCGATATACTGGGTGTACGTTCATTCCCTGGGCTTAAAGACCGTGATTTTGATTATAGCGAGAGAATACTCAATTCGTTTATAAACCTTACAGGTGTACCAGTAGTGAGCCTGGAGAGTGCCACATCACACCCTTTGCAGGCATTTGCAGACCTTATCACGATAGAGGAACACAAGAAGGTAGAACGTCCCAAGGTAGTACTTACCTGGGCAGGACACCCACGAGCTCTCCCTCAGAGCGTACCAAATGGTTTCTGTGACTTTATGACTTCTTCACAGAACGTAGATTTTGTCATCACCTGCCCCGAAGGCTATGAACTATGCGAAGACTTCACACGTGGAGCCCGCATAGAATACTGCCAAGAAAAAGCATTAGAAGGTGCCGATTTTGTCTATGCCAAAGGTTGGAGTAGTTATCGTCATTATGGACAGATACTTAAAAAAGACTATGACTGGATGATAGATGAAAAGAAAATGGCACTTACCAATGATGGTAAATTTATGCACTGTCTGCCTGTACGTCGCAATGTGATAGTGAGCGACGGCGTTCTAGATTCCCCATCTAGCATCGTTATACAGGAGGCCAAAAACCGCGAGACGTCTGCACAATACGTGTTCCGCGAGATACTGAAAGGTCTCAAATAATATACGTCAGCCGCAATAGCTCAGTCGGTAGAGCAACGCATTCGTAATGCGTAGGTCGTGGGTTCGAGTCCCATTCGCGGCTCTAAATAACTTAAAAATCATTCAGATTAGTCCCACCCGGAGAGGCTCCGGTGCCAGTTTGCAGATAGAACCTGCGGGCTGTTTTAAAATACAATGGAGTTGCATCAGCAACTACATTGTATTTTTATTATCAATACTATTTAAATCTAACTGAAGGGGGGGGCACCCCACCCACACCAAACACACTCCTCATTAAACAAAAAACGCCCCGCGTGACCGCAGGGCGTTGTCCTAAAAAGGCAGCTACTTACTCTCCCACCAACTAGGGCAGTACCATCAGCACAATCGGGCTTAACTTCTCTGTTCGGAATGGTAAGAGGTGAGACCCAACGT
>JAFYKQ010000069.1 GCA_017537565.1 Flavobacteriales bacterium | reverse complement strand
TGACCCTAGTATGAATTAACGTCTCGTTTTCTTGGCTTCGTTGTTACGCCTTCCCTTCTTTTATGCTAGACTCTCTCGAGTCCAGCTCGGTTTTTGGCTTATTATGTTATTCAATGAACTCTTCGCTTTTGCGGGTGCAAAGGTACAAATTTTTCCAACTCCCGCAAACTTTTTGTGTAAAATTTTCAAATAAAAATCATCGAGAGATATTTGCTCGCTGTCTCTCAACACGTTAAGTCTATGATTTTTTTTGTGTTTTGCGTCCGCGTATAGAGTAATACGCGCGTTTGGCGGCACGTTCTTCGGCTTTCTTTTTGGAAGAACCTCGTCCTTTGGCTACACATTTGCCATTGAGCATAAGACGTACACCAAAAAGTTTCTGTAAATCTTCTGTTTTTTCATCACACACCTCAAAGGCTATGCTCTTGTGTGATTTCTGTGCCAACTGTATCATCAAGCTCTTATATGAACCCACCTTATGCTCCAGTGTCTTTATATTCACATAAGGTTCTATAATGACACGATATATGAATTTACGGCATTTTTCATACCCTCGGTCCTTATATATAGCACCTATAAGTGCCTCCATCGTATTGCCGTAAACATCACAAGGTATCTTGGAGGCAGGGAATGAACTTTTTATCGCTTTTTCAAAATGGAGATTACGTCCTATCATATTGAGTTGTTCGCGGCTTACTATCTTGGCACGCATCTGTGTAAGATAGCCTTCGTTGCCCTGCGGAGCGTGCGTGAAAAGATAGTCTGCTATCACCACTCCCAGTACTGCATCACCCAGAAATTCCAGGCGTTCATTATTTACCTTATGGCCTTCGCTGTCGTGAGAGTTTACAGACTTGTGGGTAAAAGCCGCCTCGTAATACTCCATATGTCGAGGAGTAAAACCTATAAGACTCCTATAATATGACAAGTTCCCGCAGTTTTTGCTACGGGAACCAAATATCATCTTGAAAAAATTCATCTAACTATTCTTCTTTAAACACACACCGCGTTACTCTTCATATTTCTTGAAAAGCACACAAGCATTATGTCCACCAAAACCAAACGTATTTGACATAGCTACATTGACTTTGCGTTTCTGTGCTTTACCAAACGTAAAGTTGATACGTGGGTCAAAATGTTCGTCATCTGTAAAGTGGTTGATAGTAGGAGGAACTATATCATTCTGTATAGAAAGAATGATAGACAACGCTTCCACCGCACCAGCCGCACCCAACAGGTGACCTGTCATAGATTTAGTAGAGTTGATGTTTATATTATATGTGTGTTCACCAAATACTTCTTGAACAGCTTTAACCTCGGCTATATCTCCCAGCGGAGTAGATGTACCGTGCATATTGATAGCGTCTACTTCTTCTGGAGCTATGCCCGCGTCCTCTAGCGTATTTCTCATCACAAGAGCTGCACCTGCACCCTCTGGGTGTGGAGCTGTCATATGGTGAGCATCTGCAGAAAGACCTCCACCTATAAACTCGGCATAGATTTTAGCTCCGCGAGCTTTGGCGTGTTCCAATTCTTCTAGTATGATACAACCTGCTCCTTCGGCCATAACAAATCCATCACGGTCTTTGTCAAATGGACGAGATGCTGTAGCAGGGTCATCATTGCGAGTAGAAAGGGCTTGAAGCGAATTAAATCCTCCCAGACCAGCTTCGGCCAGTGGAGCTTCTGAACCACCCGTTACTATCACAGATGCCTTACCTAGACGTATATAGTTATATGCGTCCACCATAGCTACAGCCGATGAAGCACACGCTGCAACCGATGTGTAGTTTGGACCCATCATTCCATACTTGATAGAGATATGACCTGCTGCTATATCGGCTATCATTTTTGGGATAAAGAAAGGATTGAATCGAGGGTTTTTACCGCCCTCGGCATATGAAGAAACTTCCTGCTGGAATGTAACCAGACCTCCTATACCAGAGCCCCATATTACACCCACACGTGACATATCTTCTTTTTCCAGGTCCAATCCCGAATCTTTTACCGCCTGGTCTGCAACCACCATAGCGTACTGTGCATAGGGGTCCATCTTGCGCGCTTCCTTGCGGTCTATGTATTGTGATACGTCAAAACCTTTCAGTTCACAAGCAAACTGGGTTTTGAATTTTGATGCGTCAAAACGAGTAATAGGCCCGGCACCACTTACTCCGTTAAGCATAGCGTCCCACGTTGTGGCAACGTCATTACCTAGTGGAGTGAGTGCACCAAGGCCTGTTACTACTACTCTTTTTAGTTCCATAAACTACCTATTTACCAGGACGGCTTATTTCTGCTGTCCTTCGATATAAGTGATTACTTGACCTACTGTAGTGATGTTTTCAGCTTCTTCGTCAGGTATCTGGAGATCGAATTCTTTTTCGAATTCCATGATAAGTTCAACGATGTCAAGTGAATCTGCTCCCAAATCGTTTGTGAAGCTAGCTTCTGGAGTTACTTCGTTTTCGTCTACGCCAAGTTTATCAACGATAATGGCTTTTACTCTAGATGTAATGTCTGACATAATTCTATAATAATTAAAAGTTTCCGTGGCAAATTTAGGTAAAATCTTCACGACAATCACAATGTTTTAGCAACAATTTAATTGATTTTATCACTTGATAAAATTTATGTATGTAGTTATCAAACACTTAGTTCCCAAAATTTTTTTTATTTTTACACCACAAATTTTTGCACATAAAGTGCTTTTTGTGTTTTTTTGCCAAAATTTCTCATACTCTTACACTTACATATGGAGCATAACATAAAAAGAATAGCCGTTTTTGCATCGGGAAGAGGTACAAATGCACAAAACCTCATCTCTTTTTTCTCAAAAAATGACACAGGGCGTGTAGTTCTGGTATTGAGTGATAAAAAAGAGGCAGGTGTCATCTCTCGTGTGAAGGATATGGGGGTAGAGATAGTGGTTTTCTCTCGCGAAGAGCTGCTGGGCGGCACTGTTCTTTCCGTGCTGAAGGAAAAAGGGATAGACTTTATAGTATTGGCTGGGTTCTTAAAGATGGTGCCAATGGACATCATAGAAAAATATCACGGCCGCATAGTGAACATACACCCTTCGCTACTACCCAAGTATGGCGGGCGAGGAATGTACGGCATGAATATACACCGTGCGGTAATAGAAAACCGAGAGAGAGAAAGCGGCATCACCATTCATCACGTGAGTCCTGTATGTGATGATGGTGACATAATATTCCAGACAAGTGTAGAAATAACCGATCGTGACACCCCCGAAAGCCTCGCTGCCAAAATATCCTGTTTGGAAATGGAGCATTTCCCTCGTGTGGTGGAAAAAATCATATCGGGACTGGATTTACAGTCATAGTTTTATCGTACATTTGTATCATCAAGTACCCAAAACCGCCCATAGATGAAAAAAATTTTAAGCACATATATTAAACACTTTCTACTGCTACTCACCATATGGAGCACAGCGGGTGTTATCTATGGGCAGGAAAACAACACCATACCCATAGACAGTACAGACACCTACACTCCTTCCCTGCAAGGCGTATCTCGCCACTATGACCGTATGTCTCGCCGCAGCGTACGTTATAGTATGGACATAGGCACACACGCCACTTGGGTGGGAGAAGGGAGCAATGCTTGGGGTATGCATATAAATCCCGAGGCCACTTTTCCCATAGGAGATAAATGGGACATAACGGCAGGGATAGACCTGCATCAGACATACTATAACGGTACAGCCTTTATACCGTGGGGTATGGTAAACGAGGATAATGGCACATATAGAGGTAATAATACCGATGCCATACTATATATTGCTGCTTCGTACTATGCTTCGCGACGCCTTACAGTACACGGCAGCGCATTTATAAACGCCAATGGCAATTCCTCAAATCCTTACCTACCGTCCAAGGGTGTAAGTTTAGGTGCAGACTATCGCTTAGGACGTAAGACGTGGATAGGAGTAAATTTCTCATACATAGAATCAAACGTTCCTAGTATCTATCCTTATGGTATGCCTATGAGTTGGTATTTGCCTTACGGAAGGCTTTATTAAATCTCACACCACAGCTATGAAAACCATCGCAATATGTAGGGACACGATAGAGGCCGACATTATAAGATGTCGTCTGGCAGAATGTGGAATAACGGCCCGCGTATTGCAGAGGAGCGAGGTTTCTTATCTCTCATCATATCTGGAAGCATATTCTACGTTCCTGATGGTGGAGGATGAGGACTACATAAAGGCCTGTGAGATTCTAGATATAAAACCCGATATAATACGTTGTCCTCACTGTGGTAGCAGTGATGTAACAGAAGACGCGTCATACAATAGAAATATATTGAAACGATGGATGAGATACATACTGCACCCATCGCGTTTATATTTACGTTGTAATAGATGCCTATGTACATTTTACAAAGAATCATAACACTATATTATGAATATATTCAGCAGATATTTGCCTCTTTCTAGACAGATTTTTTTCTCTCTCGCTATGCTTCTCATAGTAAGTTTAGGGGTATTTTCTATCATCAGTTCATACCATCAACGTAAGAGTTACATAGAGCAGAAAGACAACAACCTGCAACACGAGATAAACATACTATCACGAGAGATAAACTATGCATTAAGAAACTCTTCTGCTACTACCTTAAAGGATATAAGGTATGATAGAGCCACACAAGAAATACTAGACGTTATTTCTGCGTCATTTGCCGTAGGGATAGATGTTTATTCTACAGGAGGGACTCATATCTACAAGAGTTCATCAGACTACAGTGCTGTATATCACGGGACATCTTCTCACAGTATAGGAGCGGCACTACCTCATACATTGCTAGAAAAATTGGATTCTGTATCAAGCAGTATCATCATACCAGAACACATATCAGATAGCACACTGGTGGCTAGCATCTACTCCCACATATACAACAAAGAAGGTCAAAAAACCGCTATATGCCGTATCACTTATCCAGACACTTATCTATCTAGTGCCATACCATCACAACTATCCTCGCGTATGACTATAACACTGGTCATACTTCTCACACTATCGCTTATAATATCTCTTATCATATCTAGGAGCATCACACGACCATTACGTGAGATAACGCGTGCCATAACATCTACATCATCATCGGGAGGCAGCAGCCCTATCACTAGTGACGTTCCTGTGGAACTGCGAAAGATAGTCAATGCCTACAATGCCATGCTACCACGTATAGAGAGCGAATCACAAGTATTGGCACAGGAAGAAAAAGAACGTGCTTGGAAGGAAATGGCACGCATAGTGGCTCATGAGATAAATAATCCGCTTACACCTATGAGGCTCGCTGTTCAACATCATCAAATGACATTTGACGCTTCATCTCCCGATGCTACCAGCAAGACCTTACGACTATGTGATATACTGCTCTCACAGATAGATACACTATCACAGATAGCTACTTCATTTGCCGAGTTTTCATCTTCACAACGCTCCTCCAGCAGCGGTCGTTGTGATATAAAAAGTGTCATAGGAAATGTCGTAGGACTTTACACAGGCAAAAACATATCATCTACCCTGCCCGATGTTCCAGTCATAGTCCCACTAGAGGCGACATCTATCGTGCAAATCCTATCAAATATGATTAAAAATGCCATAGAAGCAACACGGCAAGACACCCCACTTAAAATAGATATATCTCTTTCACTGGAGGACACACAGGCCGTCGTATCTATAAAAGACAATGGCTGTGGAATACCCGATGATGCTCTTAAAAACATTTTCTCTCCCAATTTTACTACCAAAAACTCGGGACGTGGAATGGGACTATCCATCCTAGAAAAAATAGTCAAAAATGCTGGCGGAAACATCATCTGCCGCTCACAAGTGGGAAAAGGTACCGAATTTGTTATAAAATTACCGCTCATATCACAGTAAAACGTATATTTGTAAACCAATAAGAATATAGAAAATTATAATCATACGCTATGAATACATCTATCACCCCTGGAGCATACCGCTCATCTGCTTATATAGACCACCTCAAAGGTCGTCGTGTGGCATTCGTTGGAAACCAGACATCAGAAGTCCACGGGGCACACACACTGGACCACCTGTTATCACAGGGCGTAAACGTGGTTAAAATCTTTGGCCCCGAACACGGTTTCCGTGATATGGCAAATGACGCCACTCCTGTGATTGACAAGATAGACACTGCAACGGGCCTACCTGTGATATCTCTATATGGAGCGATAGAAAAACCCACGGTAGAACACATAGAGGACGTAGATGTATTTGTATATGACATACAGGATATAGGAGCTCGTTTCTACACCTATATCTCTACTCTAAGCTACATAATGGAGGCGGCTGCCGAAAACGGCAAAGAAGTAGTTATACTAGACCGCCCAAATCCCAATGGCTACTACATAGACGGCAACATACTAGATATGGAGTTTTCGACATTTGTAGGGCGTCACCCAGTGCCTATCGTCTATGGTATGACTGTGGGTGAATATGCCCAGATGGTAAACGGTGAAGGCTGGTTAAAAGGTGGCGTACAATGCCATCTCACAGTGATAAAGATAGAAAACTACGACCACACTATGACATACAGCCTACCTGTACGTCCTTCGCCCAATATGCCAGACGATGCTACAGTAAACATATACCCTAGTACTTGTTTCTTTGAGGGGACGTGTATGAGCGAAGGTAGAGGCACAGACACTCCGTTCCGTGTATTTGGACACCCACAACTATCTCCTACTGGATTTTCATATGTCCCTATGCCCAATGATGGTGCTGCCGAACCACGCTTTAAGGGCATAGAATGTCACGGGCTGGACCTGCGTAATATACCAGAACGTCTATCCCGTGTAAATCTGGAATGGGTAATATGGGCATATCACAACTTCCCAGATAAAAAACGTTTCTTCATTCCTTTCTTTAATAATCTGGCGGGAGGCACAACCCTTAAAAAACAGATAATGGCCGGTATGAGTGCCGATGAAATACGCGAGACGTGGAAAGAAGGAATAGAGGCATTCAAACAGGTGAGAAAAAAATACCTTCTATATCCAGATTTTGAATAGGGAGTAAATCACAGCTATGGGCATAATCCTCCGCCAATCATTTTGGAATATGTTGCTCACCTATGCAGGATTCCTGCTGGGTGCACTCAACACGCTCGTACTTTATGCCCAGTTCTTTTCTACCGAAGGCTATGGTCTTGTAATGTCTATGGTATCTGTAAGCGCCATAGTGATGCCATTTATAGCCATAGGTATGAACAATGCCCTTATACGTTTTATTCCTTCCAGTGATGACAAGGACGCTCTGCTTTCTTTCTCTCTCACTATACCTACCATAGCCATTGCATTGATAGGAGGACTGGTATGGTGGAAGATAGACGCTCTTACTACATTTTTTCCACAGGGAGAGATACTTACAGACTATGTATGGCTGGTATTTGCGATAGCTGCCGCATCGGGGTATTTTGAGGTATTCTATGGTTATGCACAGTCCCATATGCACAGCAGCGAAGGCGTGGCATTACGCGAGATGTTCTACCGCGTGGCAACTGCACTGCTACTGGTAGCAGTATATGTAGGCTGGATAAACGAATTGCAGTTCTGTTACTTTCTTACAGGGTCTTATGTGATACGTACTGCTCTTATGATGTATGTAGCATACAGGTGTCGTCCTTTTAAATTTAAGAGCTTCTCATTGGAAAAATATCGTCACGTCATATCATATGGCATATTTTCATCTATGGGTATGGCTATATGGGCGGCACTACTGGAATTTGACAAGAGTATGTTACCTTTCTATGAAAGTCTTACAGTGGAGGCATATTATACTGTGGCAGCCTTTATAGGTATGACAGTAGCAGTACCATATCGTTCGCTTTACCAGATAGCCAATCCCGTTCTATCCCGTGCCATAGCCGAGGGCGACATATCCCGTCAACGTTCTCTCTCACGTAAATCTTCGCTTTATTCGCTTATAATATGCGGGACTCTCTTCCTGCTTATAAATTGTAATATAGATGATATATATCGTTTACTCCCTGCTGGCTATCAGGCTGGAGCGACGGTAGTTCTTATAATATCTGCTGCCAAGGTGGTGGACTCTATATCGGGACTTAGCGGTTCACAGATAGTCTATTCCCGTCATTACAAGTGGGACTTGGTATTTTCTGTGTGCCTTATGGTATGTGTTACAGGTAGCAACATGTACTTTATACCTCGATGGGGTATGAACGGTGCGGCGATAGCCACTCTTATATCTCTTACCTTTATAAATATATTGAGAATAAGTTTTGTGTATATAAAGACAGGCATATTCCCATTCCGCATATCTACACTGGTGGTAGCGGTGATACTGGGTGTGGCATACTATGTCTTTACTCTTCCAGTGTGGGATACAGACGGTGGTATATGGGTAGCCATAGCCACTATCCTTACCAAATGCCTCACAATATGTATCACTATGGCTACCATAATCTACTTCACTGGTTACGTTCCAGAACTCAACGAAGTGGTAGACAGAGTTATTAAAAAGAACCGAGATAAAGACCTTTTAAAATAAATCATTACATTTGTATCTGTAATCATAAACTCATTTTGCCTATGAAGCATAGCGTATAGTAGATACGCACATTTTAACATACTGGAAAAGCGTTATAGCTTTATTCTTCTGCTCAGAAAGTTTGGCGACTATAAAGACAGAGAAGGATAAATGCCGTAAATGCCTGCGATATATCGCGGGCTTTCGGGTATTCTTCTGTCTGGGTACGCCAACACCACTGAGCAGGGATACGCTGAAAGTTCCGCGTTTTTTTATGTGCGTACCTCTCTCTTTAAACAGGAACTGCGGAGTTACCCGAAAAGCCGTAAAGTGAGTAGGGGTAAAATATAAAACACTATATAATATTATGAATGCAAAATTTATGATGTGTCCAACATGTGGCAACACTGAAAAAAATTATAGAGTATATCGCTGTCCTAAATGTGGAGGTATCATATGTGATAGATGTACTCCTTACAGACATTGTGCTAGATGTGGACAAGAAGGCGTAAAAGCGAGCGACCAGATAGGTTGGATAGAATAGTTTTCTAATAAAAAGGCGAGCCCCTGCGGGGCTCGCTCGATTTTTATCATTCGCTATTTCTACACCTGTTGTCCTTCTGCCATTACCGTTTCATATAGATAACGGAGTTCTTTAAGTAGGGTGCGTTTTTTACCCTCGGGGATAGATACCCCGTTGAGCAGGCGAGGATTTTTATATATCGTTTGGCAGGACACCAGCCCCTTGCGTACCAGTTCTTCTTTTTCTCCTTTGGTAAGGCAGGACAGACAGGTAATAGGAAAGGCTCCGTATAACTGTATCCATTCTTTAAGACCCTGCCCACGAGGATAGTCCCACGATAGTAGCCCTATGTTATATGCCTCGGCAAATTTTATAGCATCGTCTGTAAAACGGGTATTGGTGGCTATCCACTGCTGGTATGACTTCCCTTCAAATTCGGGATATTTTTTCCATTGGTTTTCCAGGTCTTTGCTACGGGAGAGTATGTACATAGGGACCTTTACATCACTCTTGGACGAAGGGTTGGTATGGTATTTACACTCTACGGTAAATATACGGTCGTGTTTTATGGCAAGTACGTCTATCTCGTGTGTGATGGCGTGCCCGTCAAGTATCACACCTACCTTTACCTGATAACCTTTCTCGGCAAAAAGGTCTGCCACAAATCTTTCAAAAGGATACCCCGTAGTCCCCAACTGTGTGATAGCTTCTTTCAATCTATATTTAAGACTCGCCCCACGAGAGTACTTACGTAAAAGGGAGAAAGTCTTTTTATATATGTCTCGCGTGGGAATACCGTCATAGACTTCGGTTTCTATGGCTAGGACTATCTTGGAGGCTACATCGTCTGTTACACCTACATTTTTCAGCGAAAGAAATATCTTTTCAGACGAAAAAGGCACCTTCTCGCCCGATTTTTTGGTAACCATCAGTTCATAAGGCGTAGCAATAGTATCCATAGTAGTATATCTTTATAGTTATTTTATCTCTTCATATGGGGTATCTTCTCCCACGTCATCTTTTATGACCTTGCCCTGTTGTGAGCCATTGGCTGGTTTTTCAACAGTTACCTCGCCTTCAGCAGCAGTAGTGGTATGATTATCTGCTCTTGTATATCCTCCACGAGAAGCATTCTTATAAAACTCCTCTTGGGCTTTTTTCATGGCTCGCACACTGATGATAATAGGCAATATGTAACGTATAAAAAACCTTACCAGACGATATATGATATATATCCCCAGCAGTGTAAGCAGAAATTCCAATATCTCCATCATATATTTATCTCTTCATATTATGATTTCTCTACAAAACTACACTTTTAGTGTGAAAGACAGAAATACCTATGCATATTTAGGAAAACTTTTGGACACAAAAGACCATACTTTAACATTCACCCTCCCCTCTTGCTACCTGCCCAATAGCTTGCGTGCGACGTCTTCGGCACCTTTTAAAAGGCGAATGATACGCGAGCGATTCTCTCCCTTATACCAGAAAAAGAATATGTTTTGGTCTTTTTTCTCTTGTGGGGAGCGAGCTACATATACACACTCTTCGGTATATGGGTGGTATCCGCTGTAATAGATATCTGTAGCTATGGTCATAGGTGTAGGTGTGAAATCCTGCACCTGTTCCAGACGGAAGTCCAGTTCTTTGGTATCCAATGCCAGACGTGCCATATCCTCCACACGCGACCCCGGGTGAGAAGATATAAAATAAGGCACCACCGTCTGTTTTTTACCCGCACGCGTCGTCAGACGGTCAAACATTTCCTTAAACGCCTTAAAATAACGGAACGACGGTTTACGCATCACTTTTAATACGTTATCCACACTGTGTTCGGGAGCTACTTTCAGTCGTCCCGACACGTGATACCTTACTACATCGTCCAGATAACCTTCTAGGTCCTTGGCATCGGCTTTCTTATTGAACTCTGGCACCAGAAGGTCATAACGAATACCCGAACCTATAAAGACGTGTTTTACTCCCTTTACCGCACGAGCATCGGCATATAGTTTTCTAAGTTCAGCGTGAGAAGTATCGAGATTTGGACATACGGCAGGCGATATACACGATGGTCTTTTACATTTATCACACAGGCTCTCATCACGCCCTGCCATACGATACATATTGGCCGATGGGCCTCCAAGGTCTGTGATAGTACCCGTAAAGTCCTCCATACGGCTTATCTTTTTCACTTCTTCTATGATGGACTCACGGCTACGCGAGGCTATGAATTTGCCTTGATGGGCAGATATCGTACAGAATGCACAACCTCCGAAACAACCACGATGCATACACACCGAATGTCGTATCATAGCATAGGCCGGTATAGGGTGCCCCTTATAACGAGGGTGTGGTAGTCGGGTAAATGGCAGTGCATATGTAGCGTCTAGCTGTGCCGTAGTCATAGTAGGATATGGCGGGTTGACCACCACTTTTTCATCTCCCACCACCTGTACCAGACGATGTGCGTGACGGCTGTTGGATTCTTCTTCTATATGACGAGATGCACGGGCATAGGACAGTTTATCTTTCTTACACTCACTATGTGATGGCAGATGTAGATCCTCCCAACGCTTGTTTTTGGGTAGTGGGGTATCTCCCTGCATCAAGAAAGCTGTCTGTGGTATGGTCTTTAATGAAGAAAATGGAACACCCTTTATAAGAAGAGTAAGTATCTCCCTTAACGGTTCCTCTCCCATACCATAGACCAGAAGGTCTGCTCCGCTTTTTTTCAATATACTCTCCCGCAATGAATCCTCCCAATAGTCATAATGTGTAAGACGACGCATAGAAGCCTCTATCCCACCAAGTAGTA
>JAFYKQ010000068.1 GCA_017537565.1 Flavobacteriales bacterium | reverse complement strand
GTCGGGGGTTCGAATCCCTCTGCTCCCACCAAGCCACCGAAAAGGGTGGCTTTTTTATTTTTAAATATTTTCGCTTAAAACTTTATAAGCCACCTGGGGCGTATGCAGTCTCTCTGCTCCCACCAAGCCACCGAAAAGGGTGGCTTTTTATTTTAAATGCTTTTTTTTTGTTGGGAAAAACAGCCTATTACTGGATAAAAAAAAGCCCACCCTCGAGGGTGGGCTGTATGTGTGGCGGTGTTTTATTATTCACTTACTATGTATGTAGCATAGGTACTCCACTGTGTTTTATATTCATTTATAGAAGCTACTGGCACAATTATATTAAAGCCAGCGACAGATGTGTTAAATGCACTATTACCTAATGTAGGAGGAGTTGTAGGTTTGCAATTTACCGTTTTAAGAGAATTACAATTATAGAACGACTTAATTCCTATTGATGTCACTGTAGCTGGTATTTCTATAGAAGAAATAGCAGTGCCATCAAATGCATTATATCTTATTGTCTTTAATTGAGAACCACTTTCAAACGTAACAGTAGATAGTTGAGAACAAGCATTGAATGCATAACTGCCTATCTCTGTTACACCTGCTGGTATGCTTATTGATGAGAGAGATTCACAGCCAGAGAATGTACGACTGCTTATTACTGCTACACCTGCTGGTATCTCTATAGAGGAAAGAACTTTACAACCATAGAATGCATAGCTGCCTATCTCTGTCACACCGGCAGGTATATTGATAGAGGAGAGTGCTTTACAATTATAGAACGCTGCATTTTCTATCGATGTCACAGTTGCTGGTATGCTTATTGATGAGAGAGATTCACAGCCATAGAATACACTATTACCTATCGATGTTAGTCCACTTGGCAGTTCTATTGATAAGAGAGCTTTGCAACCAGAAAACGCATCGGCACCTATTAATGTCACCGTAGAAGGTATTTCTATTGTTGTAAGAGCTTCACAATAAGCGAACGCACCGTCACCTATAGATATTAGTCCATTTGGAAGCTCTACAGATTTGATTTTAGGTGCGTAATCGCCCCAAGGGGCGACCGGTGATGGCATTGGATAGTCATACATATCTCCTGTACCTGTGATAGATAGAGTGAGGCTGTTTTCATCGTCTGTGTATGTGAGTTCCCATTCAAGGTTTGCACCACAAGTGCCACTAGCGACGATATTTCTCTGTGTCATAGATTTTTTCACTTGGTACAGTTTGCCTTCTGCCATAGTAAGAGCAGAATTTATAGAGGCAACATAGGTCTTTTCACCACATACAGCCGTGATGGTAGTAGAAGTAAATTCTTTACCTGCTGGCACAGCAAAATAAACTACTATTTTACCATTGCTATCACCTGTAAATGATGCACTTCCATCTATTTCGGCAACTGCCACACCTCCATTTCTCAATGCTATGCTACTCACAGCAGCGTCTGTGAAATCGTTGTGGGTAAGAGTGAGTTCTACGACAGATACTTTGGTGTAAAATTTAATACTTACATCTTCCAGATTGCGTTCTGTATCTACCTTGATGTCTGCCTCCATATACTGATAGTCGCTTAGCCCTTCTTTTGTGCCTGCTTGCTGTGTAGGAGTAGTAGCATTAGAGTATTTGGCTACATAGTCTCCTGCGGCTATCGTCTCGGGAGCATCTGCACAGGTAAATGTCGCGTAAGTAGAAGGATTTTCATTGGAATAAGCAGGGTTGATGTCAAACGTATAATCTTCCCCACCTATAGAGAGAATAAAACTATCCCCTTCTTCCCAATATACCTTGGTGCTCTCTCCAGACGTATCTCCCAGTAATGTTTTGGTCTTGGCGTCACTAGTGATTCCGGCCGTGATAGTCACAGCTCCTCGGTTTATCTCTTCCTCAAACTCTTTTACAGAATCTTTGGAACAAGAAAATACACTCATAGCCATTAGCACGAGTGTAAATAATCTAAATGTACTTTTCATATAAAATGTGTTTTTTTTGAGGGTTCTTAACTCCAGCTTTCATTGTCTAGATCACCATTACTTGTTGCAAAGCCTGTTTCGACTTCTACCTCTATCACTTCGACAGAAGGAGATGTGTATTTTTTGTTATCCATTTTAATGAGTATTATTATTGATATTAAGTGTTTATTTTAGAGTGAAAAATGTATGTACTATAATTGTTTGAGTTTTGCAAAGAAACGAAATATATTTATATGTACGGCCGAAGGTTGAAAAACTTTTTTAATGTGTATATTTTGTGTTTAAAAGTTTGTGTATGTGGAGTAAAAATTCGTATATTTGCACCCGTCTTTGAGGAAAAGCCTTAAAGTTCAATTAATTAATCATTTAAACTATTTCAACAATGTCAAATCATTACGAAACTGTTTTCATTTTAAATCCCGTTTTATCTGAGGATCAGATAAAGGAAGCAGTGAAAAAGTACGAAGAATTCATCGTTAACAATGGCGGTGAAATCGTTAGCTACGAGAACTGGGGCCTTAAAAAATTGGCTTACCCTATTGAAAACAAAAAAAGTGGTTTCTACCACCTATTTGAATTCACAATGCCTGCTGAAACAGTAGCAGCATTTGAAACAGAATTCCGCCGTGACGAGCGTGTAATGCGTTTCCTTACAGTGTCTCTAGACAAATATGGTATCGCTTATGCTGTACAACGTCGTGAAAAACTTAAACAAAAATCACAGAACGCTTAATTAATTTCGCACACCATGGAAAATAACATCGAAAACCAAAACGTAGAATCACAGGTAGCTGGTGGCGAAGTTCGTTACCTTACCCCACTTGCTATAGAGTCTGGTAAACAGAAAAAATACTGCCGCTTCAAAAAGCTAGGCATCAAATACATAGACTACAAAGACGCAGACTTCCTGCTTAAATTTGTAAACGAACAGGGTAAAATCCTGCCTCGTCGTCTTACAGGAACTTCACAGAAATTCCAGAAAAAAATAGCAACAGCCGTTAAAAGAGCTCGTCATTTGGCGCTTCTGCCATACGTAGCCGATATGTTAAAGTAATCTAAGGAGGACACAGGAAATGGAAATCATACTTATAAAAGACGTAGAAAACCTAGGTTTTAAAGATGACGTGGTAACCGTTAAGAACGGATACGGACGTAACTACCTTATCCCCCAAGGATATGCTGTAATCGCTACTCCATCTGCCAAAAAACAATTGGCTGAAACACTTCGCCAGAGAGCACACAAAGAAGCTCAGATAGTTGCCGAAGCAAACGCTATGGCAGAAGCTATCAAGGCTGTGGAATTGCGTATCGTTGCCAAAGCTGGTAAGACAGGTAAACTTTTCGGTGCTGTAACAACTGCAGACCTAGCCGAAGAACTTTCAAAACTTGGTCATCTTGTGGACAAGAAATTCATACAGGTGGCTGGTGGTACAGTGAAAGCATTGGGTAAATACACTGCAAAAGTACGCCTACACCGCGAGGTAATAGCTTCATTGGAATTTGAAGTTGTAGCCGAAGCTGAATAATAGAGCATTAGCTATTAAATATATGGCGAGCGTCCTTAAGGACGCTCGCCTTTTTTGGTAGGTATGCTATTTATGCGTACATTTGCTATTATGAAAGAAGAACAACTTAAATCTATATTGCACGATGGCGGGAAAAAGATAGCCATCGTTACTCATAAAAATCCAGATGGAGATGCGTTGGGCTCTTCTTTGGGGTTGGCGGGGATATTGTCTGGTGCGGGACATACGGTACAGGTCATCACACCAAACGACTATCCTTCGTTTCTTAAATGGTTGCCAGGAGAGAAAAGCGTATGGAAATATGAATGGGCTAGGGGGCGTAGCGAACGCTTTTTGGCAGGGGCCGATTATATCTTTTGCCTGGATTTTAATGATATGAGTAGAATAGAGGCATTGGCGGGGCCAGTAGAGGCATCTCCAGCACAAAAGATACTCATAGACCATCATATAGCACCTACGGTAGATGCTGCTTATGTCTATTCAGACGAGGAGATGATAGCCACGGCACAGATGGTGTATCATTTTGCCGAAAAGATGGATATGCTGGACTATGTGAATAAAGATGTGGCTACTTGTCTATATACGGGCATACTTACAGATTCGGGCGAATTTGCATTTCCAAAGACTTCGGGGGTGACACATAGCGTGGTGGCAGCCCTTATGGAAAAAGGAGTGGACAACTATGATGTTTATCAACACATATATATGAACTTCACACAGTCTCGTATATTGCTATTGGGAAAAGCTCTTTCAAATATGCACATAATAGGAGATAGTGCAGCGCTGTGTATGACTCTTACACAGGACGAACTGGACGAGTGTGGATTTAAGAAAGGCGATACCGAGGGTTTTGTTAATTATGGATTGACGATAAGAAATATAAATGTTTCTTGTATCTTTATAGAGAATCGTGGCGAAGGCATAATAAAAGTGTCATTGCGTAGTAAAGGTAAATTCTCTGTAAATGAAATGTCTAGAAAATTCTTTAATGGTGGAGGCCATCTCAATGCAGCAGGTGGACAAATGCCTACGACCGATATGGCAGCGGTGGTCGATACGTTCCGTCGTGCTGTGGAATTTTATAAAGAAGATATCCTCTCATCAAACGATTAGCACTCTGGTGCTGTTATTTTTTATCTCATCTCCACTCTATGCTCACAAGTACTATGTGAGTACGGTAAATATGAAAAAAGAGGGTGATACACTACGTGTAGAGATGAGTGTATTTTATGATGATATGGAACTGGCCATATATGAACAGACACAGCGTTATGTGAGATTATGCCCAGCGTCTAAAAATAAAAAACACGAAGCCGATAGCCTCGTGTTTTCTTATATAGTAGATAGATTTTATCTAGTGGTGGGAGATAAGCCTCTATTGCCGTCGTATGATGGTTATACTTGCAGTGAAGAGGCTATGCAGATAAACCTCTGTTTTTTATTGCCCACGATACTTCCCGAAGGTGAGATAAAAATCACCGATAGTGTCCTTATGGACGTTTTTCCTGAACAGCGTAACATCATTCAATATTCTGGCGAAGAGCATCGGGCGACACATCTCCTATCACTGGGACGCGATACAGCTCTTTTAAATATCCAGTGACATGCCTTTCTGTTTGGCGTCTGTAATCATTTGTTTGACGTACTGCTCTTCGTCCTTGGGGCATATTACTAGAACGCCATCTACCGATGCTACGATGAAGTTTTCCAGCCCTCGAATGAGCATTTTGCTATCTGTACATAGGATATTGCCTTTGCAGTCCTGTGATATGTTTACATCGCCCGCCACGATACTGTTACCCATATAATCCTTGGGTAGTTTGTCATGGAGTGAACGCCAAGTCCCCAAGTCACACCAGCCAAACGTAGCTGGTAACACATATACGTTATGTGCTTTTTCCATTATGCCAAAGTCTATCGATTCTTTTACACACGAAGAATAGATGCCATAGAGACGTTCGTTTTCCTCGTCTGTGTAATAGTGAGGCGTAAGTTCAGAAAATGCTATGTGGACTTCGGGTAGGAATGTTTCAAATGCCTTCATAATGCTACGTGCCGACCATACAAATATCCCCGAATTCCATAGAAAATCACCGCTCTCTATAAACGCCTGTGCTAGTTCCAGTCCTGGTTTTTCTGTAAAGGTACGCACCTTATATATTCCGTCTATGCTGGGAGTGTCTTCTGTTGTCTCATATTGTATGTATCCATAGCCTGTATCGGGACGTGTGGGACGTATGCCCATAGTGTATAGACAGTCGTTATCTCCTGCTTTTTCCAGTAGGGTAGTAGCGTCCTCGATAAACTCATCTTCATCTGTTATGTGATGGTCTGATGGGGCTACTATGATACGAGCCTCGGGGTTGCGGCTATTTATTTTATATGTGGCATATGCTATGCAAGGTGCCGTATTACGCATAAGAGGCTCGCACAGTATCTGGTGAGATGATAATTGTGGCAGCTGACTGGCAGTCATCTCCTGGTATATGGCATTGGTTACCACATATATGTTTTCTATGGGTACTATGCGTGATAGTCGGTTGAAGGTCTGCTGTATGAGGCTCTGTCCACAGTTGAGTATGTCTAGGAACTGTTTTGGACGGCTTTTGGTGCTCATAGGGTAGAATCGGCTTCCTACACCACCGGCCATTATTACGGCATAATTGTTTTTATTTATCATCGTGTTTTATCTTTTTTACTTGTGCTAGTGGGCTGAAAAGGTATTGTCTTCCATTCCCGACTGATGTGCAAAGATACAGTCTTCGCCGTTTTGTTCCTAATGTGTATCTCTTTTCTCTGAAAATAAATTCATCGCCCGCTACTAGATTTTCTATGTGTGAAATGTCATCTGTCATCTCTATTTTCTTCCCGTAAGAATCATAGCTGCCGAGGGCACGGGAGAGAGCATTGTGCCTGTCGGCTGTAGCTAATGGGTTTTTAAGATAATCCAATAAATGTGGTAGGATATCATCTGGATATATGTCTTCTAACGGCAGGCTCATCATCAAACATCTGAACGTGTCTTTCCACGCCTGTGAATGAGGTTTTTCTACATATCCTTTTTCCTTATGCACCACCAGATGTGCTACCTCGTGTATAAAGGTGAGAAGGAAAGCATATGGAGAAAGACTGCCGTTAACCGTTATATGATATTTGCCACACGTAGGGTCATACCTGAAATCTCCGTGACGCGATGCTCGTGTACGGGTTACTTCCAGGTGTATCCCGTAGCGAGGAATCATATCACATACCGCTTGTAATGATTTGGCAGGGAGGTATTTGGATAATGTCTTTATATGTGCCTCGCGTATCATCGGCGGTATTGGGTAGGTGATAGACCTGTTATACGCTTAAAGTAACGCCCAAAGAATGATTGGTTGGCAAAATTAAGCTCTTCAGATATCTGTTGTATAGTCATATTGGTGGACGAAAGCAGTATTTTGGCTTGCAGTACTACATATTCGTCTATCATCTGTCCTGCTTTTTTACCAGTTACAGCTTTAAGTGTATTGGATAGGTATTTGGGAGTGATGTATAGTTTGTCGGCATAAAATTTAACATCACGACATTCCTTGTAGTGACTCATAAGCAGTTTCATAAAATTCTGGCAGATGTCGTCCTTGCGGCTTATCTTGTTTTTCTGTACAGATAGATATTTGAGGAAAGCGTCGTTCATGTCAGACATCAGTGCATTAAATATATGACGCATGGTAGTAAGCAGATGTGGATTGCTGCGGTCTTTTATGCGGTGTACCATTAGGTCAAAATATAGCGTGATGATGTTTATGTCATATTCTTCCATATGAACTATCGGGTTATCTCTTATGGTAAAAAAGATAGTCATATTTCGACTGCGGTTCATAGATACATTGTCTGTAAGGAAGGCTTCAGACATATATAAGGCATACATAGAAAAATCTGCATTGGCGTCTATTACCTGTGTTATCTGTCCAGGAGGCAATATCACAAAGTCATTTTTTACCACCAAGTGTGGTTTCATATTTATGTTTATATGTGCCTTGCCGTTTGTGCATAGAATAAGAACCAGTCCGCTCATACGAGATGGAGAGTGGCCAAAATTGATGTCTTTTACAGGTATATTTGCCAGGGCAAAATCATCGCCTATGCTGTAAATGTTCTCACGATGTTCTATTACGGTCTTGAATTCGACGTCTAGTGAAGGGGTGTTGTTCATTGTTTTTATATAATTTTTGTTTGGAGTGGCAAAAGTAAATATAAAATGTCCTCAAAAAAAACTTTTATTCCTATTTGAAACAAAATATGCGTGTAAAATGACGAGTTTTGGTATAAAAAGAGAAAAATAGGACAATGTGTTTGTGGTGTGAAATAAAGAAATAAGCCAAAAGTTTGCAAGGAAAGAAAAAAGGTTGTATATTTGCACTGTCAATATCGCGAGATAGAGCAGTAGGTAGCTCGTCGGGCTCATAACCCGAAGGTCGCTGGTTCGAGTCCAGCTCTCGCTACTAAACGGGACAAATCGAGAGATTTGTCCTTTTTTTTTTTGTGTCTGAACGACCGAAGAAACATCTTTTAGAATACGCTCCATTTACTATCAAGTATTTTAAAATGAACTCAAATCATATGATATGCATATCAATATCACTTATTCCAATGAAAAATTTCTATATTTGCTATGAAGAACGATAGTATTATGATTGTCAGTATAATTGTTTTGGTTATTGTAGGGCTTATCTTGGCCATTATGGGTGTCACTATTCTAATAGGGAAAGGAGATAATCTTATAGCAGGTTATAATACCGCCTCCAAAGAAGAAAGGGAACAGTATAATATTAAGCGTCTCCGTGGCTTGATAGGCGGTCTGCTGATTGTGCTTGCTCCTATGACAATACTTTTGATTGGGGCAGAGACTATAACGGCAACATTCTCTTTCATTATCCTTACATTGCTTCTGTGCATCATCGTAGTGATTCTTGCAAACACTTGGGCAAAGAAAAAGGCAAAGTAAAGCCAATCACCACGTTGAACACATAGAAGAAATCGTTAGAAATTTATAATATCTGTTATACTATGAAAAGCCCGACACACAGTGTCGGGCTTTTTTTGTGTGGGAACATCATAGATGTAAATATAATTCTTTACATTTGTCATAAGTAAACTCATAGTATAACATATAAATATCTTTATAAAATGAATAGTGCACTGGCTGCTGTGATAGGGCTTACCCTGTCCATTATACTCATCATTCGTAAATTATCACCTGTTTATAGTCTTATCCTGGGAGCGGTAGTAGGAGGGCTGCTATCTGGTTGGGGACTAGAAATGACAGTATCACATATGATAACAGGAGTCAAGGACATCACACCAGCCATAGTACGTATCATAGCGGCAGGTATCCTTACGGGAATGCTAGTAAAGACCGGTGCTGCCACCACGATAGCCAAGAGTATAATAAGAGCATTGGGTGAGAGATATGTGTTTCTGGCATTGGCACTTTCGGCTATGATACTTACCTGTATGGGGGTGTTTATAGATGTGGCAGTGATAACAATAGCTCCTATAGCCATCATAACAGGTAGCCGTCTAGGTCTATCCCGTACACGTCTTCTACTGGCGATGGTAGGAGGTGGTAAATGTGGTAATATCATATCGCCCAATCCCAATACCATCATTGCAGCCGAAAATTTTGATGCACCGCTTTCATCTGTTATGATGGCAGGAATAGTGCCAGCAGTGATAGGGCTTATCATAACAGTATTTGTGATAGTGCCTCTTATCCCAAAGGGAGATATGATGCGTGAAGAAGTAGGGGTAAAAGAAGAAGAAAATCTGCCTGCACTATGGCGTAGCCTACTGGGACCTGTGGTAACGATAGCACTTTTGGCATTAAGACCTATATGTGGTGTGGTGATAGACCCTATGATAGCTCTTCCTGTGGGAGGTGTGGTAGGTATAATTGCTACGGGGCATATTAAAAAATCTGCCGAATGTATATCTTATGGTCTGGAAAAAATGTCGGGAATAGCTATCCTGCTGGTAGGAACGGGAACATTGGCTGGTATAATCAAGGCTTCGGCTATAAAAGACGTGCTAGTGGGGATGCTATCACAGTGGAGTAACGGAGGTACATTTATGGCTCCTATATCGGGAGCATTGATGTCGGCAGCTACGGCATCTACTACGGCGGGAGCAACTATCGCTTCGGCTTCGTTTGCAGATGCTATCGTGGCAGCAGGAGTGGCTGCTATATGGGGAGCGGCAATGATAAATGCAGGAGCTACGGTTCTGGACCATCTGCCTCACGGGTCGTTCTTCCACGCTACTGGAGGTTCGGTAGGTATGAATGTAAAGGAGCGTTTACGTCTTATACCTTATGAAACACTGGTAGGTATAGTATTAGCCGTAGGAAGTGTAGTCGCTTATATGATACTGGGATAAAAAGACTGTGGATATGAAAAAGATAGTAGTAGCATCAGATTCTTTCAAAGGCTCACTCACGTCGTCCCAAGTGGCAGATAGTGTAGAACGTGGAATACACACTGTATATCCCCAGTGTCAAGTGGTAAAAGTAGATGTGGCCGATGGTGGTGAAGGTACGGTAGATGCTGTAGTAGGTGCATTGGGAGGTGAAAAAGTCGTAGCTGTGGTTCAAGACCCGCTGGGAAGAGATATAGAGGCTATGTATGGCATAGCGGGAAATATGGCAGTGATGGAGATGGCTGCAGCGAGTGGGCTTCCTCTCTTAGATGTAAGCGAACGCAATCCTTGGAAGACATCGACCTATGGTACCGGGCAGATGATAAAAGATGCGATGGATAGAGGATGTCGTCGTTTTATGGTGGGGATAGGTGGCAGTGCAACCAATGATGCTGGAATGGGTATGGCACGTGCATTAGGATTTAAGTTCTATGACATAAATGGTGTAGAGATAAGCGAAGGTGTGGGAGGAAGTCTTAAAGATGTGGCAGTGATAGATGATGGTGAGATAGATGAAAGATTGGCAGAATGTACGTTTACGGTGGCCTGTGATGTAGATACTCCATTTTGTGGGAAAAAGGGTGCTGCATATGTATTTGCTCCACAGAAGGGAGCCGATGAAGATATGGTAAAACGTCTGGACGCAGGTATGTATAACTATGCAGCGGTGATAAAAGAAAAATATGGTATAGACATAGTGCCTATGAGCGGAGCAGGTGCAGCAGGAGGATTGGGGGGAGGATTTAAGGCTCTGTTGGGTGCTAGCCTTAAAAAAGGTGTGGATATGGTGCTGGACGCTATATGTTTTGATGAATTGCTATGCGGAGCAGACCTCCTTATAACGGGAGAAGGCAAGGTAGATTTTCAAACACCGCGTGGTAAAACTGCTAGCGGAGTATTGGCTCGTGGTAAGAAAGCGGGAATAAAGGTCGTCGTCTTGGGTGGAAAAGTGGAAATGTGTGATGAACTGCTCGGTATGGGGTTTGATGGTATATATCCTATCACAGAAGAAGTACTGCCACTAGAGGTGGCTATGCGTTATGATGTGGCGTCGGGACATGTTACACGCACTATAGTAGAAAAATTATTGGCCGGGAGATAAGACTTGTTAAGGTATACCCCCAAAAAAGCGGCGGCCAGAGGCCGCCGCTGTGTTGGGGGTAAAAGTTTTTTATTCTGTAGGTTCAAGGAAACGATTTGGGTCTGGAGCTACTATCTCACGACGCCATCTCTCGTCCCAACCAGGAGTGTTTACCTTGCCTGGGCCTCCATATTCTGAACGTATGAATTTGCCGTTTTCTTCTGGGTGGATTACTCCGTCAAAGTATTTGACAAGTAGGAATCCTTCTAGTTCTACCCAGCGTTTAACCATCGCCTCGGCAGTCGTTACAGAATAGTCTGTAAGGAATTTAACAGCTTCATCGGGCGAGTTTTTATATAGTACAGTCGCCGCAGCGTCCATAGCAGGCACCATATTTATATTACGAGCCTCTATTTCTCCCTGCACCTTGCGTACCTCTGGTGCCAACAGATTATATTTGGCATATACGTCCTGTGATAGACGGTTGAATATCCAGAATGCCGATGTTTCTGAATATGTGCCAAAATCACCATTTCCTACCGCCATAGACTGTGGTACGCGTGTAGAAGATGTGTAGATAGGTGTGTAACAAGTAAGGTATGTGTCATCTAGTCCAAACCACAATATCCCTCCTATTTCATCGGGTAGCCAAGAGCGGCTCTGTGTAACGATAGAGAATGCTGTCTGTGGAGTAGATACAGGACGTTCACAGAAGTATTTTTTGCCGTCCAATTCCCATTCCAGTGGACGCAGACCGTATGGCGAATTATAAGCTCCTGCCATTATCGTATTGCGTGTATCCAGTGGAGTGTCTTCATAGTGGTCACGCATGAGTTCCATTACGTCTTTTACGCTCAGCTTTTCTTTTGGTTTTATCCATAGTGGCATACGTTCCAGTGTCATATCATAGCCCTGTGCATATTTTTCATATTTTTTACCTATCACAGGGTCTATGCGGTTAAATATAGTCCACACGCGGGCATCACAGAAACGCACTCCACTGAAGTTGATAGGAGCATAAGCAGCCGAAAAATCAAAGTCTTTGTCTTTTCCCTTGAAATAACCCATCTCGCGAGCAAATGTGATAACATCTGGGCTGTAAAGACAGTTTTCTGGGTCGTTAAGAGGGAATGTAGTGATACGGGCTTGGTTGGCGTGGGCAGAAATATAACCATCGGGTATGCGACGAGCCACCCATACGGCACCTTTTTCTTTTTTACCTTTACCTATAAGCTCCATTATCCAGACTTCGTTTTCATCGGCTATTGAGAATGATTCTCCCGATGATGCATAGCCATATTCTTTTACCAGTGATGTCATGATAGCTATGGCTTCGCGGGCAGTAGATGCACGTTGCAGTGTGATGTAGATAAGACTACCGTAATCCATTATACCGTTTTCGGGAGCATATAGCTCTTCACGTCCTCCAAATGTAGTCTCGGTAATAGCTACCTGTTTTTCGTTCATATTGCCTATCACGTTATAGGTCTTTTCCACTTGGGCTATTTCTCCCATATAGTGCCCTGGGACGTCCCATTCATATACCTTGAGAATAGAACCTTTGGCATAAGTAGCGGCAGGGTAGTGGTAAAGTTCGCCATATAGTTGATAACTATCGGCCGAATAGGTAAGCATCGTGCTACCGTCCTTGCTGGCTCCTTTGGTGACTAGGATATTGGTACAAGCATTTCCTTGATTAAGAGTAAAGACACACATAACAAGTGCCAATACAGTGTGTAAAAAATAGCGTTTATTCATCGTATATATCATATTGTTTTTATCGTGGTTAAAGATAATCATTTTTTTTATTCCAACAGATGTTCATTTTTATCTATTGGTAGGTGTAAAATAATATGGCATTTTTTATATCTTCCTGTGGGATATAGTGGTCTATGGATACATCTCCTATGGATTTAAGGAGAGAGAAATTTATACCCTTGCTGCTGTTCTTTTTATCGTGGGTCATTATCTCCATTATGTCATCTAGTTCCCCTTCATCTATATCAACCACAGGATAAATACCGCAAATGTATTCCTTGAATGCTGCAACAAAATCTTCTGATAGCCCACATTCTTTTATGGAAAGATAACATTCACACACCATACCTATGGCTACGGCGTGACCGTGAGAAATGGCACGAGAAGTCCTCATAAGATGGCTTTCTATGGCGTGTCCTATCGTGTGTCCAAAGTTAAGACTTTTGCGAATGTTTTTCTCTCGAGGGTCCTCGAGTACTACGTCATATTTTATATGTACAGAATCATATACTAGTCTCTCTAGTGTCTCTATGTCAAAATCTGCCGATGAAGACAGTTCCTCCCAATGAGAGCGTGAACGTATAAGCCCGTGTTTAATCATCTCGGCAAATCCCGAAAGTATCTCATATTCGGGAAGGGTGGGTAGAAAAACACCGCTTACCAGTACCATATCGGGCATGGTGAAAAGGCCTACTATGTTTTTAAGCCCTCCCAAATCTACGCCTGTCTTTCCTCCTACCGATGCATCTACCTGTGATAGCAGTGTGGTAGGTACGTTTATAAAACGTATGCCTCTCATATAACACGATGCCGCATATCCACCCATATCACATACCACACCACCACCCAGATTTATAAGTAGCGAATGTCTATCGGCTCCTATGTCTGATAGTGATTCCCATATCTGTGTGCAGGTATCTATGTTTTTGTACTCTTCACCGTGGGGGATTTCTATTATTTCATACTGTGGGTCGAGGTTTTCCAGACGTTCTGCAAAACGTGGCAGACATACCTCGTGAGTGATATCATCACACAGTATGATGGTCTTACTCACAGAATGTTCTATGTCTTTCAGATACTGGTCCAGTGTGGCAAATCCAGCCTCTGAAAATACTATCTTACATCCATTTATGGTCAAATCTTTCATATACAGAGCTATATAAAAAAACTGTTAAAGTTATTTTAAACATCTATATGACTATGATGTTATTTCGTAGCAAAAGTATAAATTTGTAGAGTAAAAATAATAATTTTTGAGGAGGAAATGGATATATCTACACCGCTGGCCGAAAGAATGCGTCCTAGGACATTTGAGGACTATGTCTCCCATAGTGAAATAGTGGGAGAGGGGACTCCATTGCGTCGTGTGATAGCATCTGGTTATATCCCGTCTATGATATTTTGGGGGCCTCCGGGTAGTGGTAAGACTACGCTGGCTCATATACTCTCACAAGAGATAAAACGCCCTTTTTATAGTCTTTCTGCCATCAATGCAGGTGTGAAAGATGTGCGTGATGTCATATCCCGTGCCGAAAGCGAATCTTCACATCTGTTCTCGGGAGGAAAACCTATACTCTTCATAGACGAGATACACCGTTTTTCCAAATCCCAGCAAGATTCATTGCTGTCGGCCGTAGAAAAGGGTAAGATAACGCTGGTGGGTGCCACGACAGAAAATCCTAGTTTTGAAGTCATACCGGCTCTTCTTTCACGTTGCCAGGTCTATGTGCTTAAAGCTCACACGAGAGATTCTCTCCTTCAAATCCTACGCCACGCTATAGAAAAAGACGAGTATCTCAAGACAAAAAATATAACACTTAAAGAAACAGATGCTCTTATACGCATATCGGGTGGTGACGCACGTAAACTGTTAGGAGCGCTGGAGCTGGTGGTAGAGAGTGTGGCTGGTGATGAGATAGTCATCACAGATGAGATGGTAAATGCTCGCATACAGCAAAATCTGGCACGTTATGACAAAACGGGAGAGCAACACTATGACATTATATCGGCCTTTATAAAGTCCATAAGAGGTAGTGACCCCAATGCCGCCATCTATTGGCTGGCACGAATGATAGAAGGTGGTGAGGACCTCAAATTCATAGCTCGTCGTCTGGTGATAGCAGCAAGTGAGGACATAGGTAATGCCAATCCTACGGCACTCATTATGGCCAATAATACGTTCCAGGCGGTAAGTGTAGTGGGGTATCCAGAGAGTCGTATCATACTGGCACAGTGTGTTACATACCTGGCTTCCTCACCCAAGAGCAATGCTGCGTATAGAGCGATAAACGACGCACAGGCAGATGTTAGACGTCTGGGTGATTTGCCAGTGCCTATGCACTTACGCAATGCACCTACGGCTCTTATGAAAGAGCTTAACTATGGAACAGAATACATCTATCCACACGATTGTGAAGGTTCGTTTGCACGTCAAGAGTATCTGCCAGATGGATTACAGGGAAAGAAATACTATGACCCAGCAGGTAATGACCGCGAGGAAGCTTTGAGACGATACCTCAAGAGTCGTTGGGGGGATAAATATGATTATTGATAGAAGACTATACTTATACTACTGGATATGAAATTTTATGATGCACATACACACTCCACGTCATCTGTTACAGATTTGCGAAATGTGATATACGGTTGGGATACACCACAACAGGGCGAATACTGTACAGTAGGAGCACACCCACTTTTCTATGAAAAGACCGAAGGTTTTTATGAGTCATTGAGGGATATGTGTAGCGATAGTTCTGTGTTGGCGGTGGGTGAATGTGGTATAGATAAACGTTCGCCGTTATCCCTTCCAGAACAGATAGAAGTCTTTATGACACACGTGAGAGTATCTGAAGAACTTAAAAAACCACTTGTAATACATTGTGTAGGACATTTCAATGAACTGTCCAATATCTACCGCGAGGCGTCACCTACACAACGCTGGGTGATACACGGTTTCCGCAAAAATCCTATATTGGCTGCTCAACTGGCATCACAGGGATTTTATTTCTCGATAGGAATAGAGGGTGTACGCCGTGAGGGGCTTTTGGGTGTTATACCTCTGGAACATTTACTATTTGAAACAGATGAAACAGCAGATATTACCATAGAAGACGTTTACAGGGAAGCTGCAAATGTGCTTGGAATGGAGATAGAGGATTTGGCGAGAGTGGTGGAGGATAATTTTTTTAAGATTTTCCACGGGTAAGTGCTGTATATGATAAAAACTCTCCCCAAAAGCGGCGGCC
>JAFYKQ010000067.1 GCA_017537565.1 Flavobacteriales bacterium | reverse complement strand
TGTAAAACCTATGAGGAATACTTTGTTTCTGGCACGTGTTATGGCGGTATACAGCCAACGCAAGTAGTCTTTTGGTAGTTTTTCGTCTGGTAACCAAACCTGCTCTATGAATACATTATCCCAACCACCGCCTTGGCTTTTGTGGCAGGTAACGGCATAACCAAATTTTACTTGGATAGCATTGTAGTATTCGTTTTTGGCTAGTTCATCGTGTCGGCGACGCATAGAAAGTTTTTCATAATCTTTCATCACTTCGTTGTAAAAGGCAGTAGATTGGGTCTCGGTAAGTGCTGCACTCTCGCTGTAAATGGTATCCAGTAGTACCAGTGCTTCAAATTTTGACATCTGTGGGTAGTCCACCATCTTAAGCTCCACGCGAGCAAAACGCATACCATAACGCACTATTCCACTCTCTCTTACCGCCATCACCTCGGCTAGGTCGCCATTGGCTATAAAACCACAAGGCGAATCTTCATCTACCCAGAAATAGTTGTTCTTGACTACCATCAGCAGGTCTCCAGTAGATATCTCTCCCTCGTGGAGTTTTATACGTGAGCGTATCTGTCCGTTGAAAAGCCCGGCACGACGGTTGCTGCGTGTGATTATTATGGCTTCGCTCTGTCGTTGGGAATTGGTGGCGCCTTCTATTGCACTCTGTATGTCATAGCCGTCACGTAATCTCACAAAATCTTCTCCCGTACGGAATTTTATATCACCTTTTTTTAAGCATTCTTTTTCTAGCATCTTGCGTAGAGCCGTGGCATTGTGCAGTATCATAGATTCTTCACTCTGGCGATAGACATCTGTCAGGAAAATCTCTTCGGTAGGCATACCGTAATTGTTTTCCAATACACGTATATCCAGGGCTGGCGAATCTGAATATCCCACAGGAGGTAACTGTGCCGTATCCCCCACGAGCAGTAATTTGCAATCTCGCCCCGATGTAACATAGCTTAACAGGTCATCTAGCAACGAACCATAGTTATCGCCAGTACTACGGTCTGTTATCATAGATGCTTCGTCCACTATAAAGAGAGTGTTTACACAACGGTTTGGTTTGAGGGTGAAAGAAAGACCTCCGCCCTTGCGTGTACGCAATGCATATATCTGTTTGTGGATAGTGTAGGCTCTCTCTCCCGAATACTGACTCATAATCTTGGCTGCACGACCAGTGGGAGCCATAAGAATAGCACTGCCTTTTACTCCCTTGAAATCTTTTATGGTTTTTACTATCGAAGCTATGATAGTTGTTTTACCAGTACCGGCATATCCCTTCATCACAAATATGCGTGACAAAGACTCTCCCTGCACAAATGCCGAAAGACGTTCCATGCCTTCTTTCTGTGTGGCAGATGGTGTAAGAGGAAAATTTTTGATAAAAGTTTCTAAAAATATGTCGTCCATAATAGGTAAAAAGGGATAGTAAACCGAGCAAATGTAGTCATTTTGGGAATAAAAATCTATAAAAATGACCACATAAAAAGACGTAGAGGGATTAATTTCTTAAAAACTTATTTTTAGTGTATATTTTTTATGTTTAAAGAAAAAAAAGTTGTAGCTTTGCGGGGAATATATAAAAACTATCATTATTATGAATTACGCAATTATCATCGCAGTAGTATTTGCTCTGGTAGCAATATTTTCACTTATCAAGAAAAAATTTTTGGCAGCTGGTCTATGGTTGGTAATAGGTCTGGGAGTGTATCTTTTGACCAATTCCATAATGGCTCCTATTGAATTTAACGAAGTGCGTGACGCTCGTTATGCTAAAATTTTCCGTAGTCTGGAAGCAATAGGCGACGTTGAAAAACTTTACCGTAGCTCAAAAGGCGAATTTGCCAAAACGTTTGACCAGTTGTATTCTTTCATAGAAAACGATAGCGTGTACCTTACACAGACTCGTGAAGAAAAAGTAAAAGAATACAGCAAGATCTATCGTATTACTATAGAAAAAGAAATCAAGGTTACAGATACTGTGGCTGTGGTTCCTGTGCTTGAACACCTTAAAGGTAACTATGAGAAGTTCAATGCTTATATGGAAACACACGGCGACTACAAAGACCTTAAATATGTTCCAGGTCTTCCAGGTGGTGAGAAAAAAGAATACTCGATAAACGCTGGTAGCGTAGAACGTGGTAAAAATACGGTTGCTGTATTTGAAGTGAGCGTTAAAAAAGTAGACGTTCTTTCAGACCAGGATCCAGACCTAGTAGCCAATGAATGTGCTGCTGTGGTAGGTGTTAAAGGTGATGTCATCAAGATAGGTGATATGCTTGTTCCTACTACCGAAGGTAACTGGGGTAAAGAAGAATAGTCC
>JAFYKQ010000066.1 GCA_017537565.1 Flavobacteriales bacterium | reverse complement strand
TTTAGGATATTGGCGGCGTCCATAGCACCTTCGCCTCCTCCTGCTCCTACCAGTGTATGGATTTCGTCTATGAATAGTATGATGTTTCCGTCAGACGAACTTACTTCCTTGACTACGCTTTTAAGACGCTCCTCAAATTCTCCCTTGTATTTGGCTCCTGCCACCAGAGCACCCATATCTAGCGAATATATAGTCTTGTCCAGTAGATTTTGAGGGACATCACCGCTTACTATGCGGTGAGCCAGGCCTTCGGCTACGGCAGTCTTACCTACACCAGGTTCGCCTATGAGTATAGGGTTGTTTTTTGTACGGCGAGATAGTATTTGCAGTACGCGGCGTATCTCGCTATCGCGGCCTATGACTGGGTCTAGACGGTTCTCGCGAGCCATTTGGTTGAGGTTTTTGGCGTATTTTTCCAATGCTTGGTAGCTGTCTTCCTGTGAAGGGCTGTTTGCATTCTGTCCTTTACGTAGCTCGCCTATGGCGGCCATTATGGCACTTTCGGTAATGCCGTTCTGTTTGAAAAGACGTGATATCTCATCGCTGCCACGGCTCATAGATATGATGAGGTGTTCTATGGTAACGTATGAGTCTTTCATAGAGCGGGCTACGTCCTGTGCAGTGGATAGCATAGAGATGGCATCGCGAGAAAGTGTGATGTCTGCTCCTGTAACCTTTGGGAATGAGGATATTATCGTGCCTATCTGATGTTGTATATCGCTTGTTGAGGCTCCGCATTTGCCCATAATGAAAGAAAGTATGCTTTCGTCGTTTTCATATATTCCTTCCAGTATGTGTGCGTTTTCTATGTATGGGTTGTTTCGCTCACGTGCCAATCGTTGTGCCGACTGTATGGAGAGCTGGCTTCGGGTTGTGAAATTGCTAAAATCCATAGTTTTCTTTTTTTTTATTTTGTGAATAGATGGTTTGTGTTTCTGTCTCGTTATAATGGCTGCAAAAACCGTGCAAGACTCCACGTTGCTGACAAAATTTCAGCCGACGTGTCTTTTTTACAGCTTTTTATGTGTCTGGGAAGAAAAAACGACAGGGAGAGTAAATAAATATAAAGTGTATAGAGTATAATTAAGGTATTATTTGTAACTTTGGCTCTTTAAAACAGGTGTGTAAAAAATAAATATAAAACATAAAAAACAACATAAAAGTTATGAAAAGAGATAAACTTATCTTTGACCTCATAGAGGACGAAAGAGAACGCCAAACCTATGGTATAGAGCTTATAGCGTCTGAAAACTACGTGAGCAGTGCTGTGCTGGAAGCTATGGGTTCTATCCTTACCAACAAATATGCCGAAGGCTATCCAGGAGCTCGTTATTACGGTGGTTGTGAGGTCGTAGACCAGATAGAAACCATTGCCATAGAACGTGCCAAGGCTCTGTTTGGGGCAGAATATGTAAACGTACAGCCTCACTCTGGTTCACAGGCTAATACTGCTGTATATGCTGCTTTCCTTAAACCTGGGGACAAGATTCTAGGTTTTGACCTTTCACACGGTGGACACCTTACACACGGTTCTCCAGTTAACTTTTCGGGAAAACTGTACCAGACTAGTTTCTATGGTGTAGAAAAAGAAACAGGACGTCTAGACTATGACCACATATATGAGATAGCACAGGTGGAACGCCCACGAATGATAGTGTGTGGAGCATCGGCATATTCTCGTGATATAGATTTTGCTCGTTTCCGTGAGATAGCAGATAGCGTGGGAGCATTCCTTTTTGCAGATATATCTCACCCAGCAGGTCTTATAGCCAAGGGACTTCTTTCAGACCCAGTGCCTCACTGTCACGTGGTTTCAACTACTACACACAAGACATTGCGTGGACCACGCGGTGGTATGATAATGATAGGTAAAGACTATGAAAACCCATTTGGTCTTAAAACACCTAAGGGACAGACACGTATGATGTCTTCGCTTATCAATTCGGCTGTGTTCCCAGGTAACCAAGGTGGACCACTAGAACACGTGATAGCTGGTAAAGCTGTGGCATTTGGCGAAGCGCTTTCTGATGACTTCTTCAAATATGCTCTTTCTATCCAGAAAAACGCGGCTGCTATGGCACGTGCATTTGTAGAGCGTGGATATGATTTGGTTTCTGGTGGTACAGATAACCATATGATGCTCATAGACCTACGCAATAAAGGTATTACTGGTAAAGATGCCGAAAATGCACTTATACAGGCAGATATCACTGTGAACAAGAATATGGTTCCATTTGACGATAAGTCACCATATGTTACATCGGGTATACGTGTGGGAGCGGCAGCTATAACTACTCGTGGTCTTAAAGAAAAAGATATGGAAACGGTGGTAGAATTCATAGACGAAGCTCTTAAAAACATAGGTCACCCACGTAAACTCAAAGCGTTGGGAGAAAAAGTTTCAGACTTTATGGTTGAATATCCACTTTTCAAGGGTGATAAATAAAAATCATTAAAATAGAGACAAGATGAGTTTTTTGTTTAATGCAGTACAGGTGGCAGATACTCTTGCGGCAGCCGAGGATTTGTTGGCATCAGACGTATCGGTAGAAAAGACACAGACCATCTGGCAGATGATACAGAGCGGTGGTTGGAGTGGAATGGTTATTATAGGCATACTGTTTGTGTTGTCTATAATATCTATATATCTGTTTACAGAACGCACGTCGGCTATTAACCGCGAGGCAAAACTTGACGCCAATTTTATGAACAACATAAAAACGCTGGTGGCCGATGGTAAACTTAAACAGGCCAAGGCTCTGTGTGCACAGCAGGACACTGCCGTATCTCGCCTTATATCCAAGGGTATAGACCGTATAGGTAAACCGCTGGAAGACATATCTTCCTCTATCGAGAACAGTGGTAAACAGGAAGTGTTCAATATGGAGAGCGGTATAAGCCATCTGGCGATGATTTCTAGTGTGGCTCCTATGTTGGGATTCTTGGGAACGGTAGTAGGTATGGTCATAGCATTCCAGTCTATGGCAAATGCCGGTGGACAGGTAGAAATACAAGACCTTTCGGGTGGTATATCTACGGCTATGACAACGACTGTTGCGGGACTTATAGTGGGTATTATGGCTTCGATGTTCTATAACCTGCTGGTATCTCGTATCAACAAGGTTGTCAATCGTATAGAGGTGTCTATCACAGAATTCCTGGACTTGCTTTCAGAACCAGCCAACTAATATTTTATAGTAAATAGTACAAGCCTCCCCTCGAGGGAGGCTTGCACCCAATTCTCAAATCAATGAACCTGAAAGGTAGAAATAAAGTATCGGCAGAATTTTCTATGTCGTCTATGACAGACATCATATTCCTGCTATTGTTATTCTTTATGCTTTCGGCTACTGTCATCACGACAAATGCCATAGAGATTATCCTGCCAAAGGCAGGTGCACAGACTACCAAAAAGCAGATAATAGCCATCACTGCTACGACAGATGGTCGCTATTATATAGATAAGGAGCAGGTAAGCTATTCAGACATAGAACCTCGTCTTCAAGAGATAGCTGCTGCCGGTGGAGATAATACCACTATACTTATACGTGGAGAAAACACGATAGAATTGCAAAAGGTGACAGACCTTTTTGAGCTGGCTCGTCGTAACGGGCTTACGCCTATACTGGGTGTTCAGGCTCCAAAAAAATCCCGCCGATAAATAATAACTTAACCTCATGTCGGCCTTATATAAAAAACGTCAAGACCAGCGTCGCGGTGTGGCTGTAACTGTTATAGTTCACGCTGTGATGGTACTTTTGATGTTTATATGTGGGTTGAAGTATCTGGATCCTCCGCCGCTATCGGGTGTTATAGTGGCATTCGGTACAGATGTGGAGGCTGTGGGGAGGCCTGTGATAAATGAAAGGTTACAGACAAATGTAACAACGACGGCCTCCTCACCACGAGAGATAGAGGTGAGCGAGGAACAGTTTGTAACACAGGAGGAAGATTCACCGCTAGAGATAAAAAAGGTAGAGAAAAAGGTGGTGGAAAAACCATCAAAGAGTAAACCAAAACCACAGAAAACGCCCGATAAAAAGGCGGTAGAGACTCCTAAACCCACACCCGAGGCCGAAAAGGTAGTGGAAAAACCACGTCCATCACAGGCAACGACATCGGCACTGGCCAATATATTTGCTGCGGGGACAGATGCTTCAAAGGGTGATAGCCGTGGCAGTGGTATGAAAGGAGCGAGTGATGGTAGTATATCGTCAGACCGTTATGGAGTGTCGGGACAGGGAGGAGATGGAAACTATTACCTGTCGGGAAGACGAGCAGTAACACGCCCAAAACCCGAATACACAGGCCGTGACCAGGGAGTGGTGCGTGTGAAGATAAAGGTGGATAGGCAAGGAAATGTAATCTATGCCAAATGCTCGTTGCAAGGCACCGAGGTTACAGACCCTGCACTGTTGCGTAATGCCGAACGTGCGGCTATGCAGACCAAATGGACAGCCAATCCTACGGGAGAAACAGAACAAGAAGGTTATATAATATATAATTTCAGAATAGGAGGATAGGGAACATTCTCCTATTTGTTTATAATGACTACTATGGAACATAAATCTATGACTTATGACCAGGTGATAGACTGGATATATAATGCACTACCTATGTTTCAGAATATAGGAGCGGGAGCATATAAGCCGGGACTTGATTCTACGTTGTCTATTATGGAACACGTTGGTAATCCTCACTGTGGGTTAAAGGCTATACACGTGGCAGGAACCAATGGTAAGGGCTCTACTTCACACCTGCTGGCATCTATACTTATGGAGGCGGGATATAAGGTAGGGCTTTATACTTCGCCACATTTGTTGGATTTCCGCGAGAGGATAAGGGTAGATGGACAGATGGTTGAGAAGGAGTATGTGAGGGATTTTGTAGAGAGGAACTATGATTTTTTTAAAGAGAGGTCGTTTTCTTTTTTTGAGATGACGACGGCTATGGCCTTTTCTTATTTTAAGGATAGAGGGGTGGATATCGCTGTGATAGAAACGGGATTGGGAGGGCGTCTGGACTCTACCAATGTCATTACTCCTATGTTGAGTGTAATAACCAATATAGCACTAGACCATACATCGCTGCTGGGAGATACCAGGGGAGAGATAGCACGAGAGAAGGCTGGTATTATAAAACGAGGTGTGCCGGTAGTGGTAGGTGAAGCAGATGATGAGGTGCGTCCAGTGTTTGAACGTGTGGCACGTGAAAATAACACATCACTACACGTGGTTAAGGTAAGAGAAGACTGGGGAAGATATGAATGCCCACTAGGTGGTGTGTACCAACGCTTTAATATATCGACTGCTATAACGGCTTGTGAGGTTTTGGGGGAAAGACTACGTATTACATCACAGTGTGTGTGTGATGGTATAAAAAATGTGATTAAAAATACACACTTGCAGGGTAGATGGCAGGTTATGCAGGAGAGTCCGCTCGTGGTGTGTGATACGGGACATAATGTAAATGGAGTGAGCGAAGTGGTAAAACAACTGAAAGATACACGATGTGATACGTTACATATAGTAATAGGTATGGTGGGGGATAAGGATATAGATGGTGTCCTTAAACTGATGCCTAGAGAGGCGGTGTATTATTTCACGCAGGCTTCGGTGAGACGAGCGATGACGGGTAACGAGTTGAGAGAAAAGGCACTTGGCGTGGGGTTGTGTGGGGAGAGTTATGATTGTGTGGTAGATGCTGTAAGAGCGGCTCTATCTAGTGCGAGAGAAAATGATATGGTGTATATAGGTGGTAGTACATTTGTGGTGGCAGACGCATTGGAGTGTTTTGATAAGTATGCAGATGGAGATATAGTTGCACTTCCAGTGAGGTAAGTAGAGTGTTGTTTTGTCTTTGCTACTTGTAACATTAATGAAATTACGTACCTTTGCTTTAACAGAATTGAATTTACTATTTATACTCATATGATAAAGATATTGAATCTATTGAAAAGAAAAGCGACTATTACGTCGGTGTCATTGACACTTGCTTTTTTCACGATGCTTGCGTTTCATTTCCCAGTATTTAAGTATGCTGCCGAAAATATGGAAGGTGGGATTAATAGTGTGTTGGTCATAGGTGGTGCAGCCACTATAATGGTGGCCTTGAATTTCTTTATTTATTATACGGTGCTGTATTTGGGACGTATAGTGGGTAAAGTGATATTGGCATTGTCGTTTATATGTGATGCGGTGATGTTGTATTTTGTGGTTACTTATGAGACACTCGTTACAGATGAAGTTATGGGAAATGTGTTTAATACACGTTTTTCAGAAGCAGAGGGATTTTTCTCGTTTTCGGCGGTGATGTATGTGTTGTTTTTGGGTGTTTTGCCAGGGGTGTATCTTTTTGTTCGTAAGTTTGAATACGGGAAATTCAAACGTTTTATGTCTCGTATAGGCATAGCACTGTTGGTTACGCTGCTGGGTGTGGTGATAAATGTAACCAACTTTACGTGGATAGATAGACATTCTACTATACTGGGAAGTCTGCTTATGCCGTGGTCATATATAGTGAATACCGTACGTCACTATAATGCCTTGTATGAGGCCAATCGCCAAGCTATCTTGTTGCCAGATGCACAGATAACATCTGATGAAAAAGAAGTGTTTGTCTTGATAATAGGAGAGTCGGCACGTAGAGACCATTTCTCGTTGTATGGATATGAAAAGAAGACAAACCCACTATTGGAAAAGGATAGCGTGACGGCACTCGTTGCATTGTCTTCTTCTACATATACTACGGCGGGGGTAAAAGCCATACTAGACCACAAGAAAACTGGCGACCTGTATGAGATACTGCCCAACTATTTGGATCGTACTGGTGTAGATGTGATATGGCGTACGGCCAACTGGGGAGAACCACCGGTGTATATAGATAAATACTACCAAAAGGCAGATATAAAGGCTAGATACCCTGAGGGCGATGAAAATTACGACGGGATATTGCTAGATGGGCTGTATGAAGACATTATGGCTAGTGATAAGAATAAAGTATTGGTAGTGTTGCATACGAGCACCAGTCACGGGCCTACGTATTTTGAAAAATATCCATCAGAATTTGAAGTGTTCTCTCCTGTGTGTACCACTGTCGAGATGTCAAAGGCAGACCACGACGAACTGATGAATGCATATGATAATACTATCGTCTATACAGATTACTTGATACATTCGGTGATAGAGATACTGGGGCAAATCTCAGACAGACGTAGCTGTATGCTCTATGTGTCTGACCACGGAGAGTCTTTGGGTGAAAATAATCTCTATATGCACGGCGTACCTATGATGATGGCTCCTAAAGAACAGATAGAGATACCATTTATAGTATGGAATTCAGACCCTGAACAGAAAATCAAGGACTTGGAGCAGGTAGGTCACTATCACGTTTTCCATAGTGTACTTCATTTTCTGGATATAGATAGCCCAGTTTATGACGAAGAAATGAATATATTTAGTCATGAAAAGTAATCGTCTGGAATCGCTTGACGCCTTGCGAGGGTTTGATATGTTTTTTATTATGGGATTGTCGGGGCTCATAACGGCACTATGTGCTATATGGCCAAATGATGTCACCAATGCTGTTTCCCAGTCGATGACGCACGTGTGGTGGGACGGCCTTCATCATCACGATACTATATTCCCGTTGTTCCTGTTTTTGGCTGGGGTGTCATTTCCTTTCTCTTATGCCAAAAGTGTGGAGAAAGGAGCGA
>JAFYKQ010000065.1 GCA_017537565.1 Flavobacteriales bacterium | reverse complement strand
GGTAAGTGGGGTGGTGTACGTGTATGAGAAGGGTAGTGTTTTTGCTCTTTATTATGTGCTGATGAGTGTGTTTTTCATAGTGTCATCTGTGCTGGTGTATCGTGCCACTAGCCTAGATGTATACCGAGTGTTACATCGCCTGCTCAAGGTATTGGTCTTGCTGGGACTGTTGTGTATTCCTATGAGAGAGTGGGACTTGTGAAAAATGTTGTAAAATTTTGTAACCAAACATCGAGGAATTACGTATATTATATAGTATGGGGAAACACAGTAGTATAAAATCCCATAGAAAGACCATATAATGAGACAACTTAAAATAACCAAACAGGTTACCAACCGCGAGACTGCATCGCTTGACAAATATCTGCAGGAGATAGGTAAAGTAGGACTTATAAGTGCCGACGAAGAAGTAGAATTGGCTCAACGTATCAAGGCCGGAGACCAACGAGCACTGGATAAACTTACCAAGGCAAACTTACGATTTGTCGTTTCTGTTGCAAAACAATACCAAAACCAGGGACTTACACTTCCAGACCTTATAAACGAGGGTAACCTAGGTCTTATCAAGGCTGCACAGCGTTTTGATGAGACTCGTGGTTTTAAATTCATATCCTATGCCGTATGGTGGATACGTCAGTCTATATTGCAGGCATTGGCAGAACAGTCACGTATCGTTCGTCTGCCTCTTAACAAGATAGGCTCGATAAATAAAATCAACAAGAAATATGCCGAACTAGAACAGGAACACGAGCGTACTCCATCGGCAGAAGAGATAGCACAGGAACTGGAAATGACCGAGGAAGACGTCAAGGAATCTCTTAAAAATGCTGGTCGTCATATATCGATGGACGCTCCGCTGGTGGAGGGAGAGGATTCAAACCTTTATGACGTGCTTAAAAGTGGTGAAAGTCCAAACCCAGACCGTGAACTGATGAACGAATCATTGCGTATAGAGATAGAGCGTGCATTGCAGACGCTTACACCTCGCGAGGCCGATGTTATACGTCTTTACTTTGGTCTTGGAGGACAGCACGCTATGACTCTGGAAGAGATAGGTGAGACGTTTGACCTTACGCGTGAGCGTGTACGACAGATAAAAGAAAAGGCTATACGTCGTCTTAAACATACGTCGCGTAGTAAAATTCTTAAAACGTATCTGGGATAGAGATAATAGAATGAGACATAAAGGCAAATGTGGGTGCATTTGCCTTTTTTAATGATAAAAAGTGTGGAAATGAAAAATGAGAATGTAGTCATAAGAGAGGCTCAGCCTTGTGATGCCGAGTCTATACTGGATATGGTAAAAGACCTGGCAGTGCAGCACGATGCTCTGCCTATGATAGTCTATACGGCCGATGATTTGCGTGAGGTGGGGATAGGTAAAAAGGGAGCAAGTGTAGGGGCTTTGGTTGCTGAAGTAGATGGTGTGGTGGTAGGAATAGCACTTTATTTTTATCGTTTTTCGACTTGGAAGGGGCCTACGTTACATATAGAAGACCTCATAGTAAGTCCAGAATACAGGGGAAAGGGTATAGGCGAGGCTTTGATAAATGGTGTGGTGGAAAAGGCTCGTGAGGAAGGTCGAGATAGAGTAGAACTAGACGTAGAGGCCGATAATGAAAAGGCGATAGGGTTTTATAAGAAGAAAGGATTTGAGGTAGAAGAGTGGTATGCTGCAAAACTATACCTCAATGGAAAAGTAAACAGCAATGAATAGAATGGTGAAAAAGCGAGCAGCCGTCCGTAGGGCGGCTGCTCGCTTTTTTACTGTGTATGTAGATTATTTTATCACATATGTGTTTGTGCGACCTTCCAGTGGAGGATTTATTGTTATACGTAATCCCATACGGGTGTATGCAGCATCACTGTTGCGAGAGGAATTGATTCGTTCGTTTTTCTTTTGAGTGATGTGCATCTGTGTTACAGGGCGAGCAAATACCTGTTCTATCGTTGCATCCAGTGGCGATAATTGGCTGTGGGCAGTCCTGTCGCTGATGGTAGATGCTGTGCTAGATGAGCTGTTGTATGCTGTAACCGTAGTGTAAATACCCTCATCACACGATAGTGAATATATCGTGTATTCTACATCGCCTCTCATCTCGCGACGGAAGGCACGTCCTGTGATAGGTTCTGGTGATATGCCGTTTATAGGGAGGTCTATCGGTAGTTTTTTGGTTTGTGTGAAAATTTCCTCGGTAGATTTTTTATCTGTCTTGCCTTCGGGGAAGCCTGCTGTGATAAATATTACCTCTATCTGGTCGTCTTCCAATTCGGGGTCATAACCATATCCCCACTTTATACACTGTGGTTTTGGTCCTACTTTTTCACGCATACCTGCCGTGATGTCTTTCATCACTTTGGCAGGGAAACCATTACGGCCGTGTTTTATAACAAATATGAAACCTGTAGAATCATACACATTGACATCAGACATAAATGGTGATGAAAATATCTGTTGTATGGCTTCTTCAGCTTTGTTTTCGCCGCTGGCTACTCCCGTGCCAAGCATAGCGGTACGGCTGCCTTTGAGGAGGGTTTTCATATCGTTCATATCGACATTGACCGTCAGTGCACGGGTAACGATATCTGCCACAGCACTTGCCACATCGTTAAGAACCTGGTTCACCATAGCAAAACAACTGCCAAAGTCAACGCCTTCATACGCCTCAAAAATCTTGTCGTTGTCTATTACTATAAGTGAATCTACCGATTCTTTCATCTGTGCCAATCCCTGTGCCGCTACTTCATCACGTCCTTCAAACGAAAACGGAGTAGTTACTATACCCAGTGTTAGTTTACCAGCCTCTAATGCTTCCTTGGCAACGATAGGTGCGGCTCCTGTACCAGTGCCACCACCCATACCGGCCGTTACAAATACCATCTCGGTACGGTCGGGGAATAGAGCACGTATGTCATCTATGCTTTCATTTGCGGCATCTACACCTACCTGAGGTTTGGAACCAGCTCCTTTGCCACGAGTGGTCATAGGTCCCAGTTGCAGTTTTTGCAATACGGGAGAATCTCCCAAAGCCTGTCCGTCGGTGTTGCATATGGCAAAATCCACACATTTTACATCGTTGTTAAACATATGGTTTACCGTGTTGCCACCGCCGCCACCTATGCCTACTACCTTGATGTCGTTAAGGGTAGAAGCGTCGCTCTGGGCAAATTTAATCTTGTTTTTACTCTTGAATATAGCCATAACTGCCTCCTATTTTAATCTCCCAATTTCTGTAAAAAGTCCAATATGGCTTTGTTTGTACGTGTAGATACGTCTTCTATTTTCTTTTCTGTTTTTTCTTTCAGTGTCTTTATGAAAGAAGGACGGTCTGATGGTGTTTTTTTGACCTTCGGAGCAGGTGTGGTAGAAGGAGATTTTGTCTCTATGTCATCTTTGGCATTTTGAGCAATGGTTTCTTCTACATCTTCATATTCGTCCTCATACAGACTGTCGTCATCGGTAGTGTCATCTACTGTGTCGTAAACAGGTTTTTCTATTTCTTGCTCCTCTTCTGTCACTGCCGAAGGAGATTCCACATATTGTCCATCGGGTGCAGATAGTAACAGCCCTATGCAAGTAGAGTACATAGGAGAGTCTATATCAAAACCTTCGCTGGCCTCTACATAAACATTTGGCAGTCCTATGCGGGAGTTCATGCCAGTCTTGTAATGAGTGAAAGGTTGCAGGTGTCTCAATAACGCTCCTCCACCTGTGAGTACTACGCCGCCTATGAGCTGACGCCCAGGCTCCATCTGATGATAAGTGTTAATCTCGTTGTTTATATTGTCAAGTATCTCGTCCATACGAGCATAGATGACTTTGGATAAATCTCTAAGGGATATTTCTTTGGAAGGGTAGCCTTGCATTACAGGTATAGAAACGACATCTGTGTCGCTGTTCTCTCCCGGCCAAGTAGATCCATACTCTCTTTTGAGCAATTCGGCATTGCGTTTAAGAATAGAACAAGCCTCTATAATGTCTTCTGTGATAACATTTCCTCCCAAAGGGAGCACCGCCGAATGTCTCACCAATGAATCTCTCATGATAACAAGGTCGGTAGTGCCACCGCCTATATCTACCATCACTACACCAGCTTCTTTTTCATCGCTGCTCAATACCGCATCGGCCGAAGCCATAGGTTGAAGGCATACTCCAGATAGTTTAAGACCGGCTCCCTCTACACAGCGTTTAATGTTCTGCAATGGAGCTATCTGCCCTATCACTATATGAAACGTCGCTTCCAGACGACGACCAGCCATACCTATTGGTTCCAGGATGCCGCCTTGGTAATCTACGCGATATTCTTGTGGAAGGATATGTAGTATGGTTTCGTTTTCAGATATAGGTAGTGCAGCAGCTTTGGCTGTGAGAGCGTCGAGGTCTTCCTGGCGTATGACATCATTTACATCTGAACGAGTGATGTATTCTGTCTGACGTGTAGAGCGTATGTATTGTCCTGCTATACCTACCGTTACTCGGTTTATTTTATAACCCGAACTTTGTTCGGCCATCGTAACGGCAGCACGTATGGCATCGGTAGTTTTGGTGATGTTCTGTATAGCACCTTTATCCACGCCGGTAGAAGGGCTCTGTCCCAGGCCGATAATACGCAATGTACCATTGGCGTGTTTTTCTCCTACTATCACAACGACCTTGGTTGTGCCTATGTCCAGTCCTACTGTTATCATATCTTTTTTCATTGGTGTATGCTATTTTTTTCTTTGGAGTACCAGATAATCTACAAACTCCAAATTTACAACTTTATATTCTTTTAATTTATCATCTCTAGTCAAATATGAGTAGAGAGCTTTAAAATTTTCAATTTTATCCTCTATAAAGGCTCCGTCACCCAAAATAACCTTTATCCCTTCCAGTCTAGTAGAGGCTGTAAGGGTGTATCCATAGCCTTCGCCTTTGTTATAGCGTTTTACATCTATACCCATAAACACATCACAGAAAAATGGGTCTTTCTGCATAGCGTCCAGTACTCGTACCACTTCTATGTGTGATAGACTGTCTATGTCTCCGCTTACAAATGGGACATTTACATTTATTCCTTTTTTAAGAGGCATACGCGAAGCATTGCGACTATTGTAATAATCTATGCTGTCACCTACCACACGATAGAGAGGTAGTTGTTCGCTTATCCTTGCCAGTATCTGTCCCGAAGGCTCCAGATATACTTCGGCTTTTTCTATGTATGGGTTTTGGTTGATTTTTTCTTCGGCTTTAAGGAGAGAGATAGATAAAGAATCGGCAGGGGTGCTGGCGATAACTTTGTCTATAAGACTCTTGATGCTATCTGTCTCTATCATTTTGTAGGGACTACGTGCTACATATTCTATGTTTACGTTTCTGGAAGGACGGTCATTTATTTCCAGAAATATACATAGCGATATGAATGCTATAACCGATAGCGTAAATATGATATATTTAATCTTGATGTTCATATATCTATCTGTGTGTTTTTTCAAGTATAATTTCTACTTCATCTGCTATACGAGATGTAGCCTCGGGACGAGCCAATGTCTTTAATGCAGCAGACATATTCTCTCTTATATCATCTGATGATAGTATTTCATCTATGTCATTCATTATGCGGGAAGACAGGTTCTCACATTCTTCCTCCATACGTGCAGCCGATACTCTTACTAGTGCCATAGCGTTGTGCCACTGGTGGTTTTCGGCTACGTTGGGCGAAGGTATGAGTATGCAGGGACGAGCTCTGACACATAGTTCAGAAACTGTGCTGGCTCCTGCACGAGATATGATGAGGTCGCTCGATGCATACAGAGCATTCATATCATCTACAAAGGCATACAGACGTACATATTTCTCATATCCCATAGATGTATGGGAAGCATATAGTCTTTCCAGTGCTTCTTTATACTGTTCGTAATACAGACGACCACACTGCCATATTATCTGGTAGCCGTGTTCTATGATATGTGGTATGATAGAAAATATGGCCTTGTTTACTTCGCGGGCACCCAGTGAACCTCCCAATACTACTATGGTCTTTCTGTCTCCTTCCAGGTCAAATCTTTTGATTGCCTCACTCGAAGGCTGTAATGTTCCAGTTATTGATGAACGTATGGGATTACCCGTATGGACAATCTTGGAGGCAGGGAATACTTTTTCCAGACCTTCGTATGCTACACATATCTTTCTGGCACGGCGAGCTAAAATTTTATTTGTTAGCCCAGCAAAACCATTCTGTTCCTGTATGAGTGTAGGTATCCCCATCATAGAGGCGGTAAAAAGCACAGGAGCACTTGCGTATCCTCCTGTACCTATAACTATGTGAGGACGTACCCTGCGAATGATTTTATATGCCATATACAGCGAACGAATGACTTTGAATGGTAGTAGGAGGTTGGAGAGGGAAAGAGAGCGTTGTATGCCTGCTATGGGCAGACCTTCTATCTGGTAACCGCATTGTGGGACGCGAGTCATCTCCATACGACCTTCTGCTCCTACAAAGAGTATCTGTGAAGAAGGGTAACGATTACGCAATTCGTCGGCTATGGATACAGCGGGGAAGATATGTCCTCCTGTGCCTCCGCCGCTCATAATGATGCGATATGACTCTTTTTCCATTTTAGTGAGTGATTTAGTCTTGGTTCTGTATCTTTTTAAGGGTATCTATAGCGTAGTCTTCGTCTTCATATAGAGACTCTTCCATGTGATTTTCTATATCTTCATCATCATTTACTTCATCTGTGGAGTTAATAGCTGCTGCATCTGCCTTTTGGCGGGCGGTTATCTCCATACGACGGGCTATTATCTTCTGCATAATGGTAACACTCAAACAGGCCATCATCACCGATGTTCCACCCGAACTTATAAACGGTAGGTTCTGTCCTGTGACAGGTATAAGTCCTACTACCACACTCATATGAATAATGGTCTGTAACATCATCATACACAGCAGACCACTCAATGTGAGGAATGAGAACATATCTACACTGCGTAATGTCTGCAATATCATTCTTATGAGTATGAAAATGAAGAATGCTATGATAGCCAGTCCGCCGGCCAGTCCATATTCTTCTACCAGTATAGCATATATGAAGTCACTATCGGCCTGTGACAGGAAGTATTTCTGTGTGCTTTTGCCGGGGCCAGCAGGGGCCATTACACCCAGAGCTACTGCCTTTTGCGAAGCTTCACCTTGTATTCTTTTGTCTTCTTTATCTCGCCACTCGCGTTTTTGCTCTTCGCTCATTTGGCTGTAAGGAATGGTGTTGGCTTCGTCTTCATCATCTGCAAAGAAAGTATCTACGCGAGACACCCAGGTAGAGATACGTGTCTCTTCAAATGTAGAAGGCGATATCTTATATGCCGCCCATATACTCATAGCTATAGCTATGAGTACGAGTATAGATATGCACGTCTGTCGCCAATTAAATCCTGCCAAAAATAGCAGTGTGTAATATGTTGCTATAAATATGATACCTGTGGAAAGGTTGTGTATCACTATAAGTCCAAACATCGCCATTATAGGTAACCATAGACGGAGCAACCATCTCTCCCAGGGTTTGTGAGAGTCTTTGTCTATGTAGTATCGTTCCATATATACGGCAGTGTACATCACCATAGATATAAGAGCAAGTCCCGATGGCTGAAAACTGAACCCTAATACCTTTACCCATCGTCCAGCGTCCTGACCACTTATCTTGGTCCCCGAGAAATGTGCCCATAGCAGCAGTGGTATGACTATAAATATAGACCACGTGGCAGCCTTGCGGTAATAGTCATAGGGTATGAGATATGCTACATACATCACTACTATCGTTATGAGAATGTCTCTCATATACTTGATAATCACGCTCCATACATTGACTTCCTTTATGGTGCCTGTGCTTATGACACCTAGTAGTGATACTATGAGCAGAAGTATCATCATAGCCCATATCACCTTGTCACCACGTGATAGTATATTCCAGTTTATATTTTTCAATGGGTTTTTCATAATCCTATGCTGTGAATTATCTTATTTTGAGAGTGATGATACTTACCACGGCCAGTATGATGGCTACTATCCAGAAACGTGATACTATCTTGCTCTCGTGTATGCCTTTTTTCTGGTAGTGATGATGCAGTGGAGACATGAGGAATATACGGCGGCCTTCGCCATATTTCTTTTTGGTGTGTTTGAAATATGATACCTGTATCATCACGCTGAGTGTCTCTATAAAGAATATGCCAGATAACAGAGGTAGTAGGAATTCTTTGCGAATGCAGATGGCTGTCACTGCTATCACACCACCCAACATAAGACTGCCCGTATCTCCCATAAATACCTGTGCAGGATATGTGTTGTACCATAGGAACCCTATAAGACCGCCTATGAATGCGGCTATAAATATCATTATCTCACCTACATTTGGTATGTACATTATGTCCAGATAGTCTGAAAATATGATATTGCCCGATATCCAAGCAAATATACCCAGTGCAAAAGCCTGTATTGCCCCTGTGCCAGCAGCCAGACCATCTATTCCGTCTGTGAGATTGGCTCCGTTGGAAACGGCAGTGATGATGAATATTACTATGGGAATGAATATAATCCACGCCCAACGCTGATGTCCCTCTCCCGCCCAGGACAACAACCAGGAATAATCAAACGTGTTATCCTTTACAAATGGTATGGTGGTTTTAAGCGAATGAGTCTCTGGGCTTAGGAATTTATTGGCGGCCATATCTACGGCTTGGCTGGTAGAGATGGTGTCTCCGTCTATGGACACCATAGAAATGCTGGTCGATGTAGGAGAGGCTTTCTCTCTTATGGTAACATCTGGGTTGAAGAATAAAACAGCACCCACCAGAAGCCCTATGCCTATCTGTCCTACTATCTTGAAACGAGGTTTAAGCCCGTCCTTGTTCTTGCGGAATACCTTGATGTAGTCATCTAGGAAACCTATCGCTCCCAACCACAACATAGTGATGGTAAGCAATATTACATATATATTGTCAAGACGTGCAAATAGTAATACCGGTATAAAGGTAGATATGATGATGATAATACCACCCATAGTAGGAGTGCCGGCTTTCTCGTTTTGTCCAGCAAGTCCCAGGTCTCGTATGGTTTCTCCTATCTGTGCACGACGCAAGCTGTTTATTATCTTTTTACCAAATATCATTCCTATGAGTAGCGAAAGTATAAAGGCTGCTCCTGCACGGAATGATATGTATTGAAACATTCCGGCTCCAGGGAAATCATATGCTTGTTCCAGATGTGAAAATAGATGGTATAACATAATATACGATGTTGTGAATTTTATTCTGTGATATTCTTATAATAATTTTGGAGTTCTTCCATATCGTCAAAATGTGAGCGTACTCCATTTATCTCTTGATATGTCTCGTGGCCTTTACCGGCTACTAGTATTATATCTCCACGACGTGAAGTCATACAGGCTGTACGTATGGCCTGTGCTCTATCTGGTATGGTAACGACGCGGGCTGCTCGCGAAGCAGGAACGCCAGCATTCATTTCTTGCAGTATGAGTAGAGGGTCTTCGCTGCGAGGGTTATCGGCTGTGAGTATCGTGCGGTCTGCACCGCCAGCTGCTATGCGTGCCATTACGGGACGTTTTTCTTTATCGCGGTCTCCACCACAGCCTACCACTATGCTGAATGTTTCGTTCTGGGTGCGTAACTCATTGATGGTCTTGATGACGTTTTCAAGAGCATCTGGCGTATGAGCATAGTCCACTATACACGTTACGCCACTACCCGAAGTCCAGGTCTCAAAACGTCCGCTCACACCATTCTGCATAGATAGAGCTTCCAGTACTTTTACAGGTTCCTCGCCCATCATCACAGCCGCCGCATATACCGCAAGTGCATTGTACGCATTAAAGCGTCCTGTAAGAGGGAGGTGTATATCGCGTCCATCTATCGTGAGCCACATACCCTGGAAACTTTCTTCTAGGATTTTGCATTTAAAATCGGCTATACGTGTAAGCGAATATGTTCTCTTGTGAGCGTGTGTGTTTTGCAGCATAAATGTCCCGTTGCGGTCATCTACATTAACTAGTGCAAATGCGTCGCGATGTAATGTATCAAAAAGCAGTTTTTTGGCATCGCGATATGCAGCAAATGTATGATGATAGTCCAGGTGGTCGTGTGTGAGGTTTGAAAATATCGCTCCGGCAAATGTTACACCTGCCACTCTCTTCTGGTGTAAGGCGTGGGACGATACCTCCATAAAGCAATGTGTACAACCTTCTTTCACCATATCACTCATAAGAGAGTTGAGAGTGATGATGTCTGGCGTGGTCTGTCGTGCAGGGATTTCTCTTCCTGCTACTATGTTTTTTACAGTAGAGAATAGTCCACACTTGTGTCCCATTCTGGTAAAGACCTCATATAACAGAGTGGCGGTGGTCGTCTTGCCATTTGTTCCAGTAACGCCTACCAGTTTTAATTTTTCTGACGGGTGGTCATAGAATTCGGCTGCTATAAGCCCCAGAGCTAGTGCCGTATCGGGTACTTTTATGTAGCATACGCCTTCTCGTAGGCATGAAGGCTCTTTTTCTACTACTATCATATCACAACCAGCCTCTATGGCACGCTCTATGTAGTCGTGCCCATCTACCTGTGTCCCACATAGTGCCACAAAAATGCTCCCACGACAAGCCTTACGACTGTCGGCAGTGATTCTATGGACTTCTTTCTCATAGCCCGCAGTGAGGGCCTGGTGGGCTACGCTACGCAATATGTATGATAGTGTCTTCATATCAACGAGTAGTAAGGGTTATGGTTTGACCTTTTTTGAGTCGTGTTCCTTTGGCGGGAGATTGAGCACTCACAGTACCTATACCTCCGTTTATCTTTACAGTGTAACCGTTTTTCTCCAATGCATTTACCACGTCTGTAACATAAGCGCCGCGAGCGTCAATCATCATTTCTATCGAGTCGGGGAATTTACGTGGTTCGCTTACTTGTCCTGCAGTGGGGCGTGTGTTGTTTATGTCCTCTATGGTAGTGGCATATACTTCACGAGGTGTGGCACTGTATATGCCACGTGCTATGGTTTTGGCTACAGGTGCAGCTATCACACCTCCCGATATAGGCCAACCCTGTGGCTTATAGATACATACCACCATAGAATATTGTGGGGCATCATAAGGGAAATACCCTGCAAATGATACCATATACTGCATTTTTTCACCGCGGCCATAATTGTACTGGGCGGTGCCTGTTTTGCCAGCTATGCGTAAATCGGGGTCGTAACAAGCGCTATGAGCTGTGCCGCCACGTTCATCTACCACGCTACGCAATAGGTCTTGTGCGATTTTTATGGTCTTTTGAGATGCAACCTTACCTTTATGTGTAGGACTTACTAATTCCAGTGTCTCTCCATTGCGACGCACCTCCTGCAATAGATGAGGTTCTACATATACACCGTCATTTGCTATGGCGTTGTAGAAAGATACCGTTTGCAGGGGAGTGAGTCGTACCTCATATCCGTATGAAGTCCAAGGCATAGAAAGGGCACTCCAACTAGATGTTCCCGGGGTAGGTATGTGTGGGTCGGGTTCGCCGGCTATGTCTATACCCGATTTTTTATCCAGATACATACTACGCAAACGATTCATAAAGTCCTGGGGACGATCCTTGAAAGAATTGTAGGCGAGTTTTACCGTGGCCGTATTGGACGATTTAACAAATGCCTTGTGTGCCGAAATCACTCCATAGCCACCAGCCTTGTAGTCGCGTATGTTTTTCCCGTGTATGGTTATGACACCGCCTTCGGTGCTTATCTTCTGTGTAGTGTCCAGTACGCCTTCCTCGGCCATAGCCATAAATGACATTAGCTTAAATGTAGAGCCGGGGTCTGATAGTTCTCCTACGGCGTAGTTTTGCAGTTCATAGTAACGGCTGGTGTCGCTTTCCAGGCGTGCGAGGTTTACCATAGCACGTATGCCGCCAGTTTTTACGTCCATAACGATGGCACAACCGCGTTCGGCTTTCCATTTTTTCATCTGTTCTTCCAGAGCCAGGTGTACCATATTCTGTGTGCGAGCTTCCAGGGTGAGTACTACGTCCTTGCCGTCTACGGGGTCTTTGCGGTTGCCATCTGCCAATGGTTTCCATTCCCCGCGTATGTGTTGCATAAGACGTGAGCCTTCTTCGCCTTTGAGGTATGTGGCGTAGTAGCCTTCCAGTCCTACATAGGCATTGGTTTCAGATTTGCCCAATACGCGGTCTGCCATACCTCGTAATGGGGTTATGCGTTTTGAATAGCTCTCTATCTTTACACCGCTACGGGCAGGAGAGCGTTTTTTTGTGTAGTACTTGAATATAGGGAATGTGAGTAGCAGGTCTTTTTCCAGCTGTGTTATATTTGTAGCGATGGTAAGGTGGTGATTGTGATGTGAACGAGCACGGTCAAAGTATGCTTTCCAGCCTTCGGCTGTACGGCGAGGGAAGTATTTGCTCATAGAGTCGCACAATACTTCGTTTAGTTTTATGCTGCGACCATGTGCTACGGTGTCTTTGTTATACAAGGTGTCGTTTACAAGTGCTATATCCCAATGGAAATCATAACGCAATACGGTTGAAGCCATAAGATAACCATCTGCCGAATAGATATTACCCCAACGTGCAGGTACGGGACGCTCCTGTATGACGTCCTGGCGTGCAGCACGACGCAATTCATCTCCCGTGAAAATGAATGATACCATACGTATGGCTATTACCACCAGTAGTACTAGTGCTACTATAGCACATATAGAAAACTTGAAGATAGAAAAACTGCTTACGTTTTTCTTCTGTGAGGTGGTGTTTTCTTGTTGAGGCGCGTTATCCATATGGGTTATTTATTCTTTTTTATAGTGATTTTGTACGCGGCGTCTTGTGATACCTTAAATCCCTTTTGCTGAAAATGTTCAAGGTCTCCGCTATTCATCTTTACCTGTGATATTTCAGATTGCAATTCCACATAGTGAGTAGAAAGAGCATCTTTCTGTGATTTAAGCGAACGTATCTTGTAAACCTTCTGGTCCATAGAGGCAGACATATATACCATTATAAAAAACGAAACGCCTACCACGGCTATCGCTCTCCAGACGGCCTGTGAAAAATAATCCCCTCTTAAAAGTTTGGCTAAGGTGTTCATCTCGTGTATGGTTGTTATTTTTTTTCTCCTATGCGTAGTTTGGCACTGCGGGCACGGGAATTTATGGTTATTTCGTTTTCTGATGGTAAGATGACTTTTCTGTTTACGGGACTCATAGGGCATATCACGTTTCCATAGAAGTCTTTTGTAGCCTCGCCTGTGAAATTACCGCAACGTATGTAGTTTTTAACCAGACGGTCTTCCAGTGAATGGTATGATATGACAGATAGTCTGCCGCCTGGACGTAGGATTTCGCCGCTCTGAGACAGGAGTTCTTCGAGGGCTTTCATCTCGTCGTTTACTTCTATGCGTAATGCTTGGAAAACCTGTGACAGTAAGCGGTTTTCGCGGCCGCGAGGTGCAAAATTCTTGACTATTCCCACCAGTTGCAGTGTGGTATCCAGAGGACGATGACGTACTATACGCGAAGCTATCTGACGGCTTTCACGCAATTCGCCGTATTTGTATAGAATGTCGGCTATAAGACTCTCGTCGTAGTTGTTGATGATATCTGCCGCTGTAATTCCCGACGAGGTATTCATACGCATATCCAGCGGGCCGTCCTCACGTATGGAGAAACCACGACTGGCAGTGTCAAACTGATGTGATGATACGCCAAGGTCTGCCAGTATGCCGTCCACTTGGTTTACGCGGTACATACGCAGACAGTTTTTTATGTAACGGAAGTTCTGTGGGATAAGACAGAAACGAGCGTCGTCTATGGCGCCTGCTGCAGCATCTGCATCTTGGTCAAAGGCAAAAAGGCGTCCATTCTCTCCCAGTTGTGACAATATATGACGTGAATGTCCTCCCCCGCCAAATGTTACATCTACATAGATGCCATCGGGTTTTATGTTAAGTCCTGCAACAGACTCTTCCAGCAGGACGGGGGAGTGATATGTGTTTTCTGTCATAGTTTATAGAATGTGTGTGGGAGCGTCTCCCATTATACGTTCGGCCATAGAGGCATATTGGTCTTCATCGCGAGCGAGGACTTCTTCATAAGAGGTCTTGTCCCATACTTCAAACATACCTTCACCCACAGGAGAAAGTACTGTTTCTTTTTCAAGTCCCGCCCACTGTGTGAGTTCGGCTGGTATGTTGATGCGTGTGGCGGCATCTATCGTGAGATATTTTACGCCTGCCATAAAACGACGTATAAAGCTACGGTTCTCTCTTATGTATGGATTGAGCGACTGGACTTTGCCTAATGCACTCTCCCATTGTGGGGCAGTGTACATTTCCAGGCATCTCTCGCTCATGCTGCGGCGAATGTAAAAACCAGCCTCCAATGCGTCTGAAAGCCCTTTTTTAAGCCCGCAAGGCAGAGCCATACGACCTTTGGAATCTATTTTTACTATGTATGTTTCCAGTATTTGCATAATACGACATTTTACCCTCCAAAATTACTAAATTTTTCCACTTATTTCCACTTTTTCCCACTCATTGTTGTGATTACATAGTTATATTTTTTTAACAATAGTGTATTGTTATAACTCCCGTTATAATGTTGTAATTTAGCAGTCGATTGATAAAAAAAATAATAACCATAAAATTCTATTCTTTATGAAAAGTAAGGTATTGAAAATAAGTGCTTCTGTCATATCGGGCATAGTGGTATTGGTGCTGGGAGCGATGATGATAATCCCGTCTATCTATAAAGACGAGATAATAGATGCTGCTCTTAAAGTAGCAGGAGAAAACCTGGACGCACGTATAGATGTAAAACCAGAAAATATAGACTTTTCCCTGTTTTCTTCATTTCCACATTTTACATTATCGGCCAGTGATATAGCGATAGACGGTGTGGGAGAATTTGAGGGGGTACGACTGGTGGAGGCACGCGAAATATATGCAGTGATAGACCTTATGAGTGTGTTTTCGGGTACACCACGTATAGTGAGCGTGGGACTGGATACTCCCAAGATAAATGTCCTGGTAAATAAAAATGGTAGAGCCAATTATGATATAGCCAAAGCCTCTGCCTCTGTTCAAGAGGAAGAGGTAGATACGGCGTCGGCAACGGGAGGTAGTCTTAATATAGATTTGAGTAAATATGCTATCACAGATGGTTGGGTGAACTATGTGGACTCTACATCTATGATGGCATTGCGTGTGGCAGGACTTAACCACAATGGTAGTGGTGCTATGCGTAGCGAACGTTTTATGCTTGCCACTCGTACATCGATAGATACTCTTACATTTGAGATGGGAGGGACCAAATATGTCAATGACGCACATATAAAAGGTTCTATAACGCTGGATATGGATATGGGGGCGATGGTCTTTACGATAGATACAGGTGGTGAAGACTATAATCTGCATATTAATGATATACCGCTGTTGTGTGAAGGTAGTATAGCGATGAAAGACGGTGGAGCTATGGGACTGGACCTGCACATAGGCAGTGGTAAGACTTCGTTTGCATCGCTGCTGGGAATGGTGCCACCTGCATATTCATCGATGTTGGACGGATTCAAGATTTCTGGAACATTTGAGATGGACGGAACGATAAAGGGTACTTATAGTTCTAGTTCTATGCCAGCTATAGACTTGCTGCTTTCGGCACAGGAAGGAGAGATTAAATATCCTTCATTGCCACGTTCTATAAGTGATATTTTTATAGACATAAAGGTTACATCTCCACAGTCTTCATCGCTGGACGCTATGGTGGTAGATATGTCGCGTTGTGATATGAATGTGGCAGGGGCTCCTGTTAATGCATCGGCATATCTGGCTACACTTATGAGTGACCCTTATGTTAAGGCTTCGTTGGTAGGGGATTTGGACGTTGCTACTCTTAAAGACGTATTGCCTATAAGCAAAGAAGACGCCCTGCAAGGTAGAGTAAATGCCAATGTAAAGATAGAAGGAAATATGTCATCACTGGAGAAAGGAAGATATGACCTGTTCCACGCAGATGGCTCTATAAACATAGATGGATTGCTTTTATCGGTCAAGGAGATGGGTGCTGCAGTGGAAATACCTAAGGCGCAACTGGTGTTTGCTCCAGCGGCATTGGAATTGCGTTCATTTGATGTGAAGATGGGAGAAAGCAACCTTTCTATGGTGGGTGATTTGCGTAACTATCTGGGCTATTTCCTCAAAGACCAGACAATGAAGGGAAGACTTAAAATAACGTCTTCGTACATAGATATAGCCTCTCTTATGCCAAAGACTGAAGAGACAGTAGATGTAGCCGATATAGACAACACGGGTAAAGAATCGGTAGAGCAGACAGAATCTATTTCTGTGCCAGCTCGTATAGATTTTGATACTCGTGTAGATATAAAAGAAGTAGTATATGATGATATAAAACTGAATAATATATCGGGTAATCTGGGTATAAAAGATGAGAGAGCATATCTTAAAGGCATACGTACAGATGTAGCCAAGGGTAGTGCTTCGCTACAAGGAACGTATGATACATCGGGAGATGGTGATGCACAGATAGATATGGTGTTTGATATAAAAAATGTAGATATACCATCTATGGTGGCGATGTTTGAGAGTGTTAAAACATTGGCTCCTATTGCTGAGGATTTGACAGGTAGTGTGAGCGGTCATATAGAACTGGAGACTCCTATAAAT
>JAFYKQ010000008.1 GCA_017537565.1 Flavobacteriales bacterium | reverse complement strand
TCCCCTTACTTTACTTGTAATCACATAAAGCGTTCATCGCTATAAATAATCATTTATTTCACGTCAAAATGTTCAATATAGACGAAATTTTAAAAATGAAATTGCCCGAATTGCAAGAGATGGCGGCACAGCTGTCTATCCCTAAATATCGAGCGATGAAAAAAAATGAATTGAGAGAATTGCTGTATAAGACCTTTGCTCCTGGGCAAGAGATACCTGCGGGTAAAGAAGCAGAGGAGGAGAAGGCAGATGAAGAACCTGCGATAGCTCCTGTAAAGGGTCGTCGTGGTCGCCCACCAAAAGCAAAACCAGCGGTAGAAGAAGAAACGGTAAAAGATACGCCAGCTGTTGATAAAGAGGCGGCGGTAGAAGAAGAAAAAACGGTTCAGGAAGAGGCCGTGAAGGCAGAACCAAAACAAGAGGAGAAACCTGCACAGCGACCTATGTCTGAAGGACAGATACGTGCATTGCGTGCACAGCAGGAGATAGCTCGTCGTCGTGCCGAGATGCAACAACAGCAGCAGAGAGTGGCGATACCCCCACTAAAATCCCAAGAGGTGCCCCCACTAAAATCCCAGGAGATGTCCCCACTAAAATCCCAGGAGGTGCCCCCACTAAAAACTCAATATATGTCTCCCGATTATGAATTTGAAGGGATAATAGAGTGTGAAGGTGTGGTGGAAATAGGTAATGATGGTTATGGATTTTTGCGTTCGTCAGACTACAACTACCTTTCTTCACCAGATGATATTTATATCTCGCCCAGCCAGATACGTCTCTTTGGGCTTAAAACGGGAGATACTATGCGTGGTATAGTGCGCCCGCCCAAAGAAGGTGAGAAGTTTTTTCCTCTGGTTAAGGTGAGCCGTATCAATGGTCGTGACCCTGCGTTTGTACGTGACCGTATAGCATTTGAACATCTTACTCCTCTTTTTGCCGAGGAAAAATTCAAATTGGCAGGGAAGAATGCTACGACATCTACGCGTATCATAGACCTTTTTGCACCTATAGGAAAAGGTCAGCGTGCGATGATAGTAGCCCAGCCAAAGACAGGTAAAACTATTCTGCTCAAGGATATAGCCAATGCCATAGCAGCCAATCACCCAGAGGTTTACCAGATAATGCTCTTGATAGACGAACGTCCAGAAGAGGTGACAGATATGCAGCGAGGTGTTAAGGCCGAAGTTATATCTTCTACGTTTGACGAGCCGGCAGAAAGACACGTACGCGTGGCAAATATAGTATTGGAAAAAGCCAAACGTCTGGTGGAGAGTGGACACGATGTGGTGATATTGCTGGATAGTATAACGCGTTTGGCACGTGCATATAATACGGTGTCTCCTGCTAGTGGTAAAGTTCTATCGGGTGGTATAGATGCCAATGCTCTGCATAAACCAAAACGTTTCTTTGGTGCGGCACGTAATATAGAAAACGGAGGTTCGCTCACGATAATAGCTACGGCCCTTATAGATACAGGTTCCAAGATGGACGAAGTTATATTTGAGGAATTTAAGGGTACGGGTAATATGGAATTGCAGTTAGATAGAAAAATAGCCAACCGTCGTATATTCCCAGCCATAGACCTTATTTCTTCGGGTACACGACGCGATGACCTTCTGTTGCCAAAAGACGTTCTTAACCGTATGTGGATATTGCGTAAAATGCTTGCCGATATGAATTCGCTGGAAGCGATGGAATTCATAAAAGATCGTCTGGAATCGACACTTAATAATGAAGAATTCCTCATATCGATGAATGGATAAAAAAATAATGTTAAAAAAGTTTTTTTGTCTTGTGGAACTCAATTATTTATTCTACTTTTGTGGTGCTAAGTAATTATTGGAAGAACAAAATAAAATAGAGTTAAACATGAAAGCAAAATCTTTATTGAAATCAGTTCTTCTGGTCGCTCTTGGAATGTTTGCTTTGACTTCTTGCGAGAAAACCGCAGAAGCTATGAAGTATGATTTCAAGGACCTACCAGGAACATTCGTTGACGGATCACTTGTGATACGTGTTGCTGGTACGGCTTTGTCTCCTTTTGGCGGAGCTAACACTACTTACACAAACCAGACATTTGTTGTAGAAGATGCTTCTAACGGTGGAGTTCAGGCTCTTCGTTTCATCTCTACTGGCGCTAGCCACGATGTAGATGTAGTAGGTACTTATGCCGGAAAAGAAGACATGATGGTTTTCAAGGCTGAGAATGTGACTTATACTCACAAAGGTGTAACACAGGTTGGTAATCTTGTTGCTCACTGCAAGCCAAATGGATTCCGTATACACATCGCATGTGAAGATTTGACATCTCCAAACGTTGGTGAGGCTCTACGTTACAGTTCTCGTGACCGTCAGGAACCAGAACCAGAGGAACCAGTTGTTCCTTAATAGGGTTAAGAGGAAAAATCTTCTGATATAGGACACAAAGCCCACCTTTTTGGTGGGCTTTGTTATTTTAAAAAAATTTTGCCCATAAATAAAAAAACGTACATTTGGATATTCCATAGACGATGTATCGTAACACTATGGAAAATAAAAAACACTATATAGATAACTTAAAAATCACATAAAAAATGGAACTGCTTAAAATGGTCGTACTCATAGCATTGGCTGTGTATTTTGTGGCAGATGCTGTGTTGCTTTTGAAAAACAGACAATTTACTGTTAAACGTTCGCGTACGTGGGCTATCTTAATATCACTACTAATGATAGGTCTGTTGCTATGGGGTTGGTTTACTGGTCACCCTGTGGGCGGAGAAAAAAGCTATGGACTAGATGGTAGAGAGTATTTTATAATGGGGCTTATAGCTATTGCTACGATTTATACTTTTGTGGACTTTGTGCGTTCTCTTATGAAGAAAGATACATTCCAGAAAGAAGCCACCAATCCCGATGTCAAATGTACTACTTGGGGAGGTTTTGTGCGTAGAAAGCTCACTTTCTTCCTGTTCTTGATAACAGTGTTTATTTTCTATGTGGTACTTAAATTGTAAACGATACATTTAATATATAAACCCCAAAAAGCATCGGCACCCGCAGGGTGCCGATGCTTTTTGGAATAGGAAGGATCATAGATGTCTAATCATCTATCTCTACCACACGATAAGACTTGTCAAATTCTATATCTAGCCCATTGGAAAGTTCTATGTCCATACCGCGGCGGTCACGAGATATTTTTTCTATTTTGCACGATGGATAGTTCTTTTTTACATATTGTGTGATGGCAGTAGGAACCAATGCCGCAGGAACCGAAGAGCGTGTTTCTATCTCTTTCCATTCGCCTTTGGAATTAAATTCTATTTTCACGCCACCAGCTAGGTATACGGTGTAATCTTTGTCCATCACATCATCATCTATGTATGCTCTATCTATGGTAGATGATGGGAAATGTTTCTTGATAAATTGTTGTGCAGTTGCGGGTAGTTGGTTTGGGGTGATAGGGCGGTCGTTGTCTGCATAAGCATATATGCTGAAACTAACGATACTCACAATGATAAAAAACAGTTTTTTCATAATAATAAGGTTTAAAGGGTTTATAATTAAAAATTTTTCTGGGATAAAAATACATAACATGCAGATATATAGTTGTTAAGCAAATCATAAAGTTTTGATAAGTTAAAAATTTTCCTGTGT
>JAFYKQ010000064.1 GCA_017537565.1 Flavobacteriales bacterium | reverse complement strand
TCAAACTTAAATGGCAGAGGAGCGTATGTCGTCTTTTCAAATGTAACGTGGTCTATCATATCACCTCCGCCTTGGTATGGAGGTAGGTTTTCCAATGCCCTACGTTTCCCGTACAGTACACCTATACCCGTAGGTGCGTACATCTTATGCCCCGAAAAAGCATAGTAATCACAATCCAACGCTTCTACATTTACCGGTATGTGAGGAGTACTCTGTGCGCCATCTATAAGAATTTCGGCTCCGTATTTATGTGCCATATCCACCATCTGTCCTACTGGATTTACCGTTCCCAATACATTGGACACATAGGCTACCGATACTATCTTTACGTCATTCTCTTTAAGTATATTCTCATATGCTTCTATATCCAGTACACCTTCATCGCTCATAGGTATAACACATAGGCTGGCCTTGCTTCTCTCACACGCCATCTGCCAAGGAACAATGTTTGAATGGTGTTCCATAGCACTTATGACCACCGCTTCGCCTTCTTTCAATATCTGTGAATAGGCCGATGCGACAGCATTTATAGATTCTGTCGTGCCACGGGTAAATATGACAGTAGATTTATCTCTAGCACCTATAAACTCACTTACTTTCTCTCGTGCTTTTTCCATTGCATTGGTCGAAAGTTGAGAGAGTCTATGTACCCCACGATGTACATTGGAATTTATAGTAAGGTAATAGTCGCGTATGGCGTCTATCACACACAGCGGTTTCTGTGTCGTAGCACCATTATCCAGATATGTGAGAGGATAGCGACCTATCTTCTGTTCCAGTATGGGGAATTGCTCTCTTATTTTCTTTATCTCACTGTCTGTCATATACCGTAATTATTTCAACATAGAGGCTATAATATCTTCTATCTGTTCTCTTAACCAGTCTTCCTTTATAATAGATAGCGGTTCATCTGCAAACGAACGTATAAGCATACCACAAGCACTCTTATAGCTAATGCCTCGGCTCTGCATATAGAAAAGAGCATCGGCGTCCAACTGCCCTATCGTGCTACCGTGAGAACAACGTACGTCATCGGCATATATTTCCAACTGTGGGTCTGATGCTATATGAGCCTCTTCGCTTATAAGTATGTTGTTGTTCTTCTGGTATGCTTCTATCTTCTGTGCATTCAGCTCCACTATTATTTTCCCGTCAAAAGATAGACGAGATTTATCATCGGCTACATACTTGAATGCCTGATAACTAGTAGCGTGAGGTTTATGATGGTGCAGACGAATGGTGTTTTTGACCTTGTATGCAGCCTGTCCATATGTAAAACCACACATACGGGTGTCTGTACCTTCACCTTCGCTGTGCATCGTGAACAGATTCTCTTGGTTACCACACAATGATATGAGCGACATTTCATAACGGCTATCTTTCTCCTGATGCAGAGTATACCGTGTTTTCTTATCTGTAAGGTCTATGCGTACGTGTCGCAACGAAGCCCCGCTTTCCAGATGTATCTCATAACAGAAATCTGGTGTAGCGTCTGATGCTTCTATAAGCGTAACATCGGCGCCTTTTTCTACCGTCAGGCACAGCGAATGACTGCCACTGCATAGTAGTAGATAACTTTCTGCCTGCCCCGTATTACGTAACGTAGTACGAGAGTCGTGCTCTACTTTTATCGTGGTAAGGTCTTCGTTTATCTTTATGTATTTACTATTTTGCATAGGCTTATTGGTAGTCTTTTATGAGCCAATCATAACCTTTTTCCTCTAGTTCCAATGCCAGTTCACGACCACCTGTCTTGATGATACGTCCTTTATACAACACGTGAACATAGTCTGGAACGATATAATCTAGCAAACGCTGATAGTGAGTGATTACTATCGTTGCGTTTTCTGGGCTTTTGAGTTTGTTTACTCCATTTGCAACTATTCTCAATGCGTCTATATCCAGACCAGAGTCTGTCTCGTCCAGTATAGCCAGACTAGGTGCAAGGGCTGCCATCTGGAAAATTTCGGCACGTTTTTTCTCTCCTCCCGAAAAACCTTCGTTAAGACTACGAGACAGGAAACGTGGGTCTAGTTCTACCAGTGCTGCCTTTTCTTTAATCATACGCAACAGTTCGCCGGCAGGCATATCTTCCAGTCCCATACTGCGACGTTTTTCATTTATGGCAGTCTTGATAAAATTGTTCACCGATACACCAGGTATTTCTACCGGATACTGGAACGATAGGAATATACCACGATGTGCACGTTCTTCGGGTGAGAGTTCATCTATCTCTTCTCCATTGAAACGCAATGTACCACCTGTTTTTATAAATTTTGGATTACCTGCTATGACAGATGAAAGCGTACTTTTACCGCTACCGTTAGGGCCCATTATGGCGTGTACTTCGCCTGGACGTACAGTGAGGTTTATTCCTTTTAATATGTCATTCCCGTCATCACTACGGGCAGTCAATTCTTTTATCTCTAACATCTTTATATCGTGTTTTCGTTTAACAAATCATTATCCCACCGAACCTTCCAGTGAAATTTCCAATAGTTTCTGTGCCTCTACCGCAAATTCCATAGGTAGTTTGGCTAGTACCTCTCGTGAGAAACCGTTCACTATAAGGGCAACGGCTTTTTCGGTCGTAAGACCACGCTGATTGCAGTAGAATATCTGGTCTTCACTTATCTTGGACGTAGTGGCTTCGTGTTCTACTATGGCCGTAGGACAGTCACTGCTTATCACCGGGAATGTGTGTGCACCACAATGGTCACTCATAAGCAGCGAATCGCACTGTGTGAAGTTACGAGCACCAACGGCACCGCGACTCATTTTTACCTGGCCGCGATATGCGTTCTGGCTATATCCAGCCGAAATACCTTTGGATACTATCGTGCTGCGGGTATTACGTCCCAGGTGTATCATCTTGGTACCAGTGTCGGCCTGCTGGTAGTTATTGGTCATAGCAAGCGAATAAAATTCGCCTATGCTGTTATCACCTTTCAGTATGCACGATGGATACTTCCACGTCACGGCACTACCAGTCTCTACCTGTGTCCAGGAAATCTTGGAACGAGTATGGCATATGCCACGTTTGGTGACAAAGTTATAGATACCGCCCACGCCGTTCTTGTCGCCGGGATACCAGTTCTGTACGGTAGAGTATTTTATCTCGGCACCGTCCAATGCTATGAGTTCCACCACCGCAGCGTGTAGTTGGTTCTCGTCACGCATAGGAGCTGTACAACCTTCCAGATATGAAACATATGAGTCCTCGTCTGCCACCAGCAGTGTACGTTCAAACTGTCCTGTACCGCCTTGGTTTATACGGAAGTATGTAGATAGTTCCATAGGACAGCGTACGCCCTTTGGTATATAGCAGAACGACCCGTCTGAAAATACAGCCGAATTAAGAGCCGCATAGAAATTATCTGTGTGAGGAACTACCGTCCCCAGATATTTGCGTACAAGGTCTGGGTGTTCTTTTATGGCACGGCTTATAGGCATAAAGATAATGCCCAGTTTTTTAAGCGTATCTTCAAATGTCGTTTTTACCGATACCGAGTCCATCACCACGTCCATCGCTACACCCGAAAGCACTTTCTGTTCTTCCAGTGGTATGCCCAGGCGGTCAAACGTGCGTAAAAGTTCAGGGTCAACTTCGTCCAGCGAAGCGTGTTTTGGTGTGCGTACAGGTGCCGAATAATAACTGATGCCGTTGAAGTCTGGACGTTCATATTTAAGATGAGCCCACGAAGGCTCTTCCAGTGTACACCAGTGCCTGTATGCCTTCAATCGATATTCTGTCATCCATTCGGGTTCTTCCTTTTTGGCAGAAATAGCCCGCACTATATCTTCATTCAGACCTACGGGAAATGTTTCAGATTCTATATCTGAATGAAACCCATATTTATAGTCTGATGCAGAATCTAATGTGTCTTGTATGTGGTCTTTGCTCATATTCCTGTGTCATTTATTTGTGATATATACCGCCTTATGCATAAGGCAATAGGACTGGTAATATATCGGCAAACAAAGATACGATAATTTACCGCTCACTCCATATTTATTTGCGTAATATTTGATTATAGAGGTATAGATAAAGTATATAAAAAGCGGGGTTTTGATATCAAAACCCCGTCTGTTATATAAAATTTTATCGCTTAGTCTTTGGACGTTGCTTTTTTGTTCACATAGAACTGCAATCCTAGTTCTGCCAGATGTGTAGAAGCCGAAAGAAGGTCTTTGGTTTCTAGAATGATGGACAGATAAAGATTTGTATTCTTTGGAGAAAGATCCATATTTTCATCTCGTATCTTGGATATCTGACGCTCTATAAGGGCGTTGAGATATTTTTTAAGTTCTTTCTTACGAGCCAATATAGATTTAACACTCGTGAAGTCTTGTGTCAAGAAACAACGTTTGATGTCATCAAATATAGAACACATCTCACCACTCATATGCAATAGAGCTTCCTTACGGGTTTCTTTAAGTTCTTTGTGGTTGTTTTCCACGTGTTCCATAGATGCCTCAGATATATTTGTCAAGGCGCGGTTTATGTCTTTAAGATAGTCCAAGATAAGGATATAGAAACGTGATGCTTCCAGACCTTTATCATCTATGCTCTTAACCATATGGAATACGCTGTTCTGCAAGTCGCGTATGTCTTCTCTCTGTTCTGCAGATTGAGTGCATGCGTTTTTAAGCGAACGACGGTCGTGAGAGTTAAGACCTATTGCCACGCTGCTGTAAATATCGGTAGCATAAGTAAATGATTCAGATACGCGTTCGGCGCTGTCCTCGATCACTTCAGATATGCTCATACCGTGCTGTGTGGTACGCAATAGTTTCTGACGACGTTCCTCACGGCGAGTAGAGCGTTTACGCATACGAGATATAGTCATTATCACTACACCTAGTATAAGTAGTGGTATGATAGCCAACATAAAGTAATGATATACAAACGTAGCAAATGTTCCTGCCGCCAAAAATGCAAAGAATGCCGTAGCAAACCAACCCAATATCACTTTAAGTACACCAGCTACACGATACATCGCACTCTCACGTCCCCAAGCCTTGTCTGCAAGAGATGAACCCATAGCTACCATAAACGTAACATACGTCGTACTCAATGGCAACGTACTGCTCGTACCCCACGATATAAGGATAGCAGGTACTATCACGTTCACACTGGCACGCACCATATCAAACGCTGGAGCTTCGTACTCTTTACCCTGTGGAAGAGCAACCGCAGGACGAGCAAAACGCAATTCCATCTGTTTGTGCATAAATTCAGGCATAATACGTCCTGTAAATTTACCCAATGACACAGCTCCACGTACCAATGAACGAGATATGATATTAGGACGGTGGTTTTCGTCTGTGCTTTCATATTTGGATAGGTCTATGGACGTTTTAAGGACTTTTTTGGCACGTTTTGACGTGTAAAGCGTGATAACCATTATCAGACCAGCACCAGCTAATATAAATATAGGAGTGTGTGCCGGTTCCAGCAATGCGCTCATATGCAGGCTTTCTATTGGTTGGCCAGCTGCCACCCAAGCTTCGTATGAACTCCACGCCGCTAATGGCACACCTATGAAGTTCACAAGGTCATTACCTGCAAATGCCATAGCCAGTGAGAATGTACCGGCCAAAACTATCACTTTGAGGATATTCTTTTTAAGTACCGAAACTACAAATTGGCTTATAAGGAACGTTATGACAAACGTTACACCCATCAGCAGATATGTGTTTTCGGCTACCCATACTTTGGCTTCGGGAGAGATAAGTGTAGTACCCTTGGCACCTTTTAGCAGCATAAAGAATGTCATAGCCGTAAATGCTATACCACCCACTATACCTCCGTAGTATTTGAGCTTGCGTTCATAGCGGAACGTGAATATGAAACGTACTATCCATTGTACCAATGCTCCCGCAAAGAAAGCTATTATAACCACCGCAAATATACCCGTGACCATCTGTGCGGCCTTGTCTTGGTTTATATATGCGTCTATTTCTCCTATATTGGCTACCAGTGACTGGAAAGAACCTCCATCTGGAAGACTGTGGTAAACCTTGATAAGAGATACCGCAACCGCTGCTCCTAAAAGTTCAAATACCAGTGATACAGTAGTTGATGTAGGTAGTCCCAATGAGTTAAACGTATCCATCATTATCACGTCTGTTATCATCACAGATATGAATATGACTATCAACTCCTCAAAAAGGAACATCTGTGGGAATAGCACACCTTTACGTGCCACTTCCATCATACCGTTTGAGAATGTCGCACCTATAAGCACACCCAATGATGCTATTAAAAGAATAGTGCGGAACGAAGCCGTACGGCTACCCATAGCAGCACCTAGAAAGTTTACGGCGTCATTGCTCACGCCTATGGTAAGGTCTGTTATCGCTAGACCTGCCATGATAAGTAGAATTACTACATAAATGTCATACATAATGTGGTAAGGATTGTGTTAATTGTTTATTTATAATTATTTAAGGTTATGGATATATGTTTTATATCTTGTCTTTGTATTCGGGGGATAGACGTACTATCTCTATGATGGTCTGTACGGCTTTTTCCATAGTTTCTACCACTGCAAATTCACAACGACCGTGGAAATTATGACCGCCAGTGAATATATTTGGGCAGGGCAGTCCCATAAATGATAGACGGGCACCGTCTGTACCACCGCGTATAGCCTTGATATGAGGAACTACATCGGCTGCTTTCATAGCGCGTTCTGCCAGTTCTATCACGTGCATCACGGGTTCTATTTGCAGTCTCATATTTTTATACTGGTCTTTTATCTCTCCCTCCAATGCATTCTCGCCATATTTTTCCTTGAAGAACTCTATAAGAGAAGCCATCACTTTCTTACGGTGTTCAAAACGTGCCGTATCGTGGTCGCGAATGATATACGTAAGTGTCGTCTTTTCCAGCGAAGCGTCCATGCCGTGCAGATGATAGAAACCTTCATAGCCTTCTGTATGTTCTGGTCGTTCGGCTGCAGGTAGTGACATCGCAAATTCCATAGCACGCAACATAGAGTTTACCATCTTGTCCTTGGCATATCCTGGGTGAACAGAAAGTCCGTGGAACGTGATACGAGCACTCGCTGCATTGAAGTTTTCATATTCCAATTCGCCTTCACTGCTGCCGTCCATCGTGTAAGCCCAGTGAGCGTCAAATTTTTCTACATCAAAAAAGTCTGGCCCACGACCTATCTCCTCGTCTGGTGTGAATCCCACGCGTATATCCCCGTGTTTAATCTCGGGGTGGGCCATAAGGTATTCTATCGCCGTAAGGATTTCGGCTATACCGGCTTTGTCATCGGCTCCCAGTAGCGTATCTCCCGATGCTGTTACAAGTGTACGTCCCACGAGTGTTTTAAGTTCTGGGAATTCATCTACACGTATAGTAGTGCCTCGTGGAAGTACCAAGTCTTTACCGTCATAGTTCTCCCATAGGATAGGTTCTACACCCTTGCCGCTGGCATCTGGTGCAGTGTCCATATGTGATATAAAGCCTATTACAGGTAGTTTTTCATCTGTATTGGCAGGGAGGGTTCCCATCACATAGCAGTGAGAGTCTACCGTTACATCTACCAACCCCATTTCTTTCATCTCTTCTACCAGTAGCTGTGCCAAATCAAATTGTTTGGCTGTAGAAGGGACTTCGTTCTGATTGTCATCAGATTGGGTGTCGATTTTCACATAACGGAAAAATCTCTCCAATAGTTTATTTTTCATCTTTTATGATATTATTTGTTTCTTCTATAAAGTCAAGTATTTCTTCTGTGCCCGTCTTGTGTAATGAAGACGTAAAGAATATAGGAGGCAGTTCTTCCCATTCTTCCAGCATGATGTTTTTATACACCTCGACGTTTTCTCCCAATGCTTTTTTGGATAGTTTATCTGTTTTGGTCATCACTATAACAAACGGTATGCCATTTGTCGCCAGATAAGCCATAAACTCACGGTCTATCTTTTGCGGAGCGTGGCGTGAATCCACCAACACAAAAAGACAAGTGAGGTTTTCCCTGTTCTCTACATAGGAGGTGATGATACGTGCAAATTCTCCACGCGTAGCCTTTGACGTGCGGGCATAACCATAGCCCGGTAGGTCCACCAGATACCACGTGTCGTTTATATTGAAGTGATTTATAAGCTGTGTCTTACCCGGCGTGGCCGATGTTTTGGCCAGTGAAGCATTATTACACAGGGTGTTTATAAGCGAAGATTTGCCTACATTACTACGTCCTATGAAAGCATATTCTGGACGATTGGGGGCAGGACATTTGCGGTAGTCTGCATTGCTGGTAATGAATTCGGCTTTGGTAATCTTCATCGCTTTCAGTGTGTTTTATACGGTTACAAGTGCCGGTGATATTTCTTTCTTTTGCTCGCAGCGAGCTTCCTTTTCATCCAACCAGTCCAAAAGTAAATCATTAAACATAGATGGGTGTTCCATCATAGGTGCGTGTCCACACTTGTCTATCACGTGCAGTGTGCTGTCTGGCATGAGACGATGGAAATGTTCACCTACTTCCATAGGTGTAACCACATCGTTTTTACCCCATATGAGTAACGTGGGTTTATCTATATGAGGCAGGTCCTTTTCCATGTTGTGATGTAAGGCACTCTTGGAAATATGTAGCGTGTGCAGGACTTTGGAGCGGTCATTGACTATGTCATAAACCTCGTCAATGAGTTCGGGTGTTGCTATCGATGGGTCATAAAAGACTTCGCGGGTTTTTTCTTCTATGTATGTGCGGCTTCCGCGTTTGGGATATGTAGAGCCAGTATTCTCATACAGTCCCGAAGACCCTGTAAGTACTATGCCTCTCACGTTCTGTGGGTGGCGGCGTGTATATACTAGAGATATATGTCCTCCCAATGAATTTCCCAGAAGGTAAAATTCTTCAGAGAGTTGAATACGTTTTATAAAACTGTGTAAAAAAGATGAAAGCCCTCTTACCGATGCTTTGAGCATAGATATGGTATAAAGTGGCAACGAAGGAGCTATGGCTCTATAACCATTATCACACAATGCCTCTATCACGTGGTCAAAATTACTCAACCCGCCCATAAGACCGTGCAGGATAATAACCGGAGTGCCTCGACCGATGTCTATATAAGTATATTTGCCGTCTTTTTTCGGTTCGTATCTCATCTATGTATCTGGTGTTAACACACTGTGCAAATGTACTATTTTTTTCTAGCAAATGTGTTATTTTATAACATTTGCCGTAAATATATTTAGCGGAAACCCAATTTACGTCTTACGTCTTGCAGGCGTATTTCGGCTACTTCTGCTGCTTTTTTAGCCCCTTTTAATAGCAGGTCTTCCACTATGTCTATATGTTCTGTATAGTAGTTATATGCGTCTCTTTCTTTGGCGTATGTGTCCAGTATGAGTTCTAGCAGGGCTTTTTTGGCGTGTCCATATCCAAAACCACCAGCACGATATTTTTCGGCCAATTCGGCTGTTTGTTCTGCCGTTGCTATGAGAGAGTATAGCTTAAAGACGTTGCAAGTATCTGGGTTTTTGGGTTCTTCCAGTGGAGTAGAGTCTGTAACTATACTGCCTATGGTCTTTTTAAGCTGTTTCTCTCCTGCGAAGATGTCTATGTAGTTATTACGACTCTTACTCATCTTGGCACCATCTGTGCCGGGGATAATCATAGCGTTTTCCTGTGTAAGTCCCTGTGGCAGTACAAATGTTTCTCCCATACGATGGTTGAAACGTTCGGCTACATCACGAGTGAATTCCAGGTGTTGTGCTTGGTCTTTACCTACTGGTACCAGGTCGGCATCATATAGCAGTATATCTGCCGCCATAAGGATAGGGTAGTTAAATAGACCTGCGTTTACGTCAGAAAGGCGATCGGCCTTGTCCTTAAAGGCGTGAGCCAGTTGCAGACGTTGGTATGGGAAGAAACAGTCCAGATACCACGTAAGCTCACAGGTCTGTGGTACATCGCTCTGGCGATAAAAGACTGTTTTTTCTGTATCGAGTCCCATTGCCAGCCAAGTTTTGGCTACTGCATAGGTGTTTTCACGCAATTCTTCGGCATCTTTTATGAGAGTGAGCGAATGCATATCGGCTATAAAGAGGAAAGACTCGTCCTGGCTGTCTTTGGCAGCACGTATAGCGGGAAGGATAGCTCCCAATATATTGCCCAGATGTGGGCGTCCTGTGGCTTGTACGCCTGTAAGTATTCTTGCCATTATATGGTATATATTCTATGTTTTACAGGGGGTAAAGTTACGGTAAATATCCTTATATACAAAATTAAAAACGAGCATCGCTCTATCGAGTGATGCTCGTTTTTTTATAGGTGTAAAAAATTTTATTTCTCGTAATTGTATATGGTGATGTCTTGCAGTATTCCTTTGAAACTGTTGCCTTTATCACCACCTAAACGCATGAGTGGAAGTATGCTCTGTTTGTTGAATTCGCCTACTTTTACCCCGTCTATGTATAGAGCAGTGTAGTTGTGTCGTGCCACTATCTTCATTTTAACCTGTGTGGCTATAGGCAGAGCAGCATTAAAGGTGAGTACTTGTGGTAGTCCGCTGGTGTATGGAGTAAATCCTGCATCGCGTTGAGAGCGTACGAGTGTTATACCTGGGTGTTCGTCCTGAAGGTTATTCTTAAAGCGAACGATGTGGTTAAGGTATGCGTAAAGAGTAGCGTCATTTGACGTTAGAAGAATTTCTTCGTCATATTTCTCGCTGCGGGCTGTACGCAACAGAGTAGCTTCCAGCGTCCAAGGATATTCCAGATTCTTCAATCCCGATGGTATATCCAGTGGAGTAGATACACGCATGATGGCCATATTTACAGGGGTGTTGTTCTGGTAAACGATGCCTTTCTTGCGGTAGTTCTCGCTGGTGAATGATGTAAGAGGAGCCACTTCCAGTTTTTTCTCCCATACAGCCCATTTGTCATATGTGCTGTGTGTGCGGATGCTTCCCCACATTCTATCACCAAATGTCATCATAGAAGGCACTACTTCACGGGCTATCTCACTCATAGAACTGCCCGTAGGACCATAGTCATTCCATACGTTTAGTTTCACACCAGATGGTTCGGGGGCGTCATTTGGAATGTTTTTGCTCTCGTCCTTGGAGAAAGTACGGGTAGTCCAGTTCTCGTAAACGTATTTGTGGTCGGTGTTGTAACGTTTAATGATGTTTCCTGGGACGATGTAGTTAAACATATCTGACGAATTGATAATAGTATAACCCTGTGATAGGAAACCACGTGCATCGCGGCTATCCCACATATCTATCGTGATATCGACATCTGGCATAGTCTTGCCTGGCATATTTTCAAATCCTGTCCATATACGTGTGTTTTTACCCATAGCACGTACACGTTTATTGAGGGCGTTGATATACAGACGGAAGTCTTCGCCTAGTTTATTGCGTAGAACGGTGTCTTTTATACTTTTAAGCATATATTCGTCTGTTCCTATGTGGAAATCGGGAGCAGGGAAGTGAGGTATTATCTCACCTATAAGAGATGCTACATATTCCAATGATTCTGGATTGGTTATATCGAGGAAAGTGTCACTCTGGTCTGTGGCAGGGTGGTGTGGGCTTTTAAGTTCTGGACGTACCAGTACCAATGCTCTGGAATGTCCAGGGGTGTCTATCTCGGGAGTAACGGTGATGCCATACACACGAGCAAAGGCTATGATGTGTGCTATATCGTCCCAAGTGTAATGGTCTTTTGATGTGATGTTAGGATATTTTTCGCTTGGTAGGCGGTAGTAAGCACCTTCGGCTCCCCAAGAGCAGTCGTTAAAGTGCAGGTGTAGTTCGTTCATCTTTACCCAAGCCATAGTGCGTATGTACTGCTCTAGTACCGATACTGGGAAGAACGTGCGTGCCACGTCCAGCATAAGCATACGGCGTCCCATAGTAGAGTAGTCTGTTATCTCACCGCGAGGGATAGATTTCTGTGCGGCTCCCAATTTTATAAGTTGCAGTAGCGAACGTGTACCATATAACATACCTTCATATGTAGCACTATTTATTTTTATCTCTCCAGATATAGAGATAGTATATGCGTTTTCATATTTTTTAAGGTTTTCGGCTATCTGGTTGTCAAATTTTACAACTGTACCAGAT
>JAFYKQ010000063.1 GCA_017537565.1 Flavobacteriales bacterium | reverse complement strand
TTTCTCTTCGCGTACCAGACGTGCAAAGCGAGCACTTCCTGCTACATTTGCTCTTTCTCCTATGTTTATGAAATTGTCTTCTGGACGTATGTAAAAACTATCCAATCCTGCAAGTGTAGTGCATTTTTCCCGCTGTGGTATAGGTCTTGGGGGGTGATTCTTGGCAGCGGTAGATATCATTTTTATGTATTGTGGGGTAGTGCCACAGCACCCACCAATGATATTTACCAATCCATCTTTCATATAACCTTCTACTACGGCTGCCATCTCTTCGCTGCTTTGTGCATAGGAACCAAATCCATCTGGTAGGCCTGCATTTGGATGGGAAGAAACGGCTATGGGAGATATACAGGATAGTCTTTTTATATAAGGTTTTAATTCGCTGGCTCCCAAAGCACAGTTAAGTCCTATGGATAGTAATCCCATAGATGAAAAAGTATCACAGAATGCCTCTATCGTCTGTCCAGAGAGCAAACGTCCGCTGGCATCACTTATCGTGCCAGATAACATAATAGGTAGCTGTGAATGGTCTTTGGCTGCACGAATGGCGGCCTTGGCATTAAGGGAGTCAAAAACAGTCTCTATAAGGATAATATCGGCTCCTTCTCTATCAAATACTTTTACTTGGGCGGAATATGCCTCATATAGCTCGTCATAAGTTATATTGCGTTCTGCTGCGTCATTTACATCGGGGGAAAGAGAAGCCGTACGCCCAGTAGGGCCTAGAACACCCGCAACCCATACCTCTTTATCATAAGACGATGCCGTGTGGCGAGCTATACGCACAGCAGCTGTATTTATCTCATCTACATACTCCTCCATGCCATAGTCTGCAAGAGATATAGCCGAAGCATTGAAAGTGTTGGTAGAGATGATATCGGCTCCTGCTTCTATGTATTGACGGTGAATGTCTTCTATAACGTCTGCTCGTGTGAGGTTTAACAGGTCGTTAAGCCCTCTACACAGTCCTACGACAGGGTGTGTATAGTCGCTTTCTTTAAGGTGTGCAGACTGTATCATAGTCCCCATAGCCCCGTCCAGTATTATAATTCTCTGTCCTATGACATCACGTATATCGCTCATATCCTATATGTTTTTACAAAAAAACAAAAATAGTGTTTCTGTGGAAAAAGGACAAAAATAAATTAGCACTTAATGAGTGTTATTATCATAGCTTTTAAGAGAAACATACTTTATCTTTCTATCACCAAACCAAAACCTTAAAGATATGAACAGCGAAGATTCAAAAATGATTACAGGAATGATTATAGGACTAGTAGTGGGCATAGGAGCCAGTTGTGTGGCTTATGCTGCCCGCCGAGGACACTGGATAGAAAAGATGGAGGATTTTGCATCTGGTATGAAACATCAAATGAAAGAAAAATGCAAAGAGATGAAAGCCGAATGTAAAGAATCTGTCCCAACACCAGAAAAACCTTAATCTATCCTGCCAAGTGGAAAAAGAGAAAGAAAACACCCCAATCACAGAAACGCATAATAGCTACCTGTCCCGATATGCTATCACAGCGATACGCCTTTTCAAACTATCTGTGTATGAAAAAACGGCATACATACTATCGGCAGTGTCATATGTCATTGTGTTGCTATGTGTGAGTGTCGTTATTCTCTTTTTCCTCTTTATGGCTATGGCTGTATATATAGGAGAAGTATGGGGTAGTGAGGCTATGGGTTATGCTATGATGTGTATGTGTGCAATAGTAGGCCTGGCAGTCATAATCTCTATGTCCAGATGTATAAAAAGATACTTTATAAATATATTTATAGAAATGATGTATGATGTAAATAAAAACACAGACTATGAAAAATGATGCTCTTGCCATATTGCTGAAAGAAAAACAAGAACTATCCCTGTCTATGAAAGATATGGGAAAGGAATATGATAAGATGTATTATGTGGGATTGACGCAGCTTTTGACTGTGGGTTACATGATGATAAATAACACCATAAGACGTAAAAATATATCGCTGGGTAGCAATAAGGAAGACGTTGCGTTTTATAGAATAAAAAATATGGTA
>JAFYKQ010000062.1 GCA_017537565.1 Flavobacteriales bacterium | reverse complement strand
TAGCGTATTTAATGTCAACCATTGCTGAATCCAATACGGCGTAACGGTTATCGCGTGGCTTGCACAATTCGTCCATGTTGTCTGTAGATTTTGAGTAATATGGTACGTCACCAAATCCCCATACTAGGTCTACATAACGTATTGCACGGAAGTAACGTGCTACACCATACCAGTGTTTGAACGCTTCGCTGTCTGCTCCCCATGCGTCTTTTGATACTTCTTCAAGACGAGTGATGAATACGTTTGCACGGCGAATCCATATGTAGTTATCTGCCCAAGTTTTCTGGTTGTAACCAGCACCGTTGTTGGCACCGTCCCATGATGGACCACCAGATGAAGCTTCTGAAAGGAATGAACCTGGCTGACCGTCATTGTATGTACACAAGTCGTTGATATACATAGAACGTAGCCAAGAGTTGGAATATGTCCAGCCTGAACCTAGACCTATGTAATATCCTGTATAGTAGTAGTAAGAGTGCTGTGCAACGTTACTTTCTACATACCAGAAGTTAGAGTCGTCATAAGAGTCAAGTGGCTTTCTATCTAGGAATTCTGTACAAGAAGTCACTATGGCTGCTATGATAAATATCGGTAAAAATATTTTTCTTTTCATGATATCTTTCTTGGTATTATATTAATTATAAACCTAGCTGCAGACCAAATGAAATGGTTTGCTGTATTGGTGTACCAGTACCAATCTGTCCAGCGTTATATGTAGACGATGTCATCATAGAACCTGTTCCCATTTCTGGGTCAACTGGGAATCTCAGATTGTCAAATGTAAGCAGGTTCTCACCTGTGAAGTATACACGAACTTTGTTGAATCCTGCTTTCTCTGTCCAGTTGCGTGGGATAGTGTAACCAAGAGTTACAGTTTTAAGACGCAAGTAAGACATGTCTAGCAAGTAGCGTGAAGAAATCTTGAATGAACCAGCCCAAGAATCTTCACGACCCTGAGAAGTAGTACGTGGGAAGAATGCATTTGGATTTTCTTCTGTCCAAACCTGAGCCAATGAAGTAGATACAAGACCCTGACCTATTTCACCGATAGGTACAGCAAGAGGACCTACACCCTGAGCATAACGCTGTCCTACACCCTGGAAGAACAAGCCCAAGTCGATGCCTTTCCAGTCGAAGTTCAAACGTAGTGAGTATTCGTAACGTGGAAGTGTAGTACCGTTTAGACGGATACGGTCACCTGGATCGTCTACAGTACCTAGACCGCCAGTGATCTGTCCGTCACCGTCTAGGTCTTTATATTTAGCACCACCTGGTTCAACACCGTTAGAAGGCATATCATAACCATCTTTTAGTTTGTAAGCTTTACCATAGTACCAACCTACAAATCCGCTGTCGATAGCGTCAACCTGTGTACCACGAAGAGCTGTGAATGATTCGAAGTCTGTCATCTGCCATAGACGGTCATATACGTAGGCCCATAGTTCGCCGTATATACGGCCATTGTACCAAGAACCGATAGTCTTAACGTTTGATTCTGTGTACTCTAGCATTTTTGTGAAGTTGTCAGAGAAACCTAGAGTTGCAGAGAAGTTGATACCGTTAGAGAAACGGTGGTTGAAGTCTACAGAAAGTTCCCAACCAGTAGTACGCATCTTACCGAAGTTACCCTGTGGAGCGCTACCACCAAATGTTGATGGCTGTTCAGCACCAGGAACGAATAGGTCTGTAGTTGTTTTAGAGAACCAGTCAAATGTAACACCTACTTTGTTCTTCCAGAAACGTAGGTCAAGACCAAGGTCAAGAGTTGTGATAGTTTCCCAAGTTACGTCACCACGTACAAGAGATGGAGAACCATAGTATTTCTGGTTGATGCCATCTACTACCCAGCTGATCTTACCAGAAGAAAGAGTAGGAATGTACATCGCAGAACCTACAGACTGGTTACCTAGAGAACCGTAAGATGCACGGATCTTAGCTTCAGTAACAACAGATTTAAGAGGTTCAAAGAAGTTCTCTTCAGAGATACGGTATGCAGCAGATGCTGATGGGAAGAATTTCCAACGAAGTTGTTCTGGGAATTTAGATGTACCTTCGTAACGACCAGCAGCTTCTACAAATACTTTGTCTTTCCAAGAGTAGTTGATACGACCGAAGAAACCAGCCTGAGACTGCCATGATTTAGAACCAGAAACTGACATCTGACCATCAGCCAATGAGATTTCAGGCATATCTTCGTTAGAAAGTTCTAGCTTCTGTGAAGAGTGGTAAACATAACGATAGCTGTTTGTGTTCATACCCACCATCACTTTAATACCGTGTTCACCAAATTTAGCATCGTATGTTGTGCTAGCATTCCAAGTTACACGTTCTGAACGACCAGTTGTGTAAAGAACTAGGTCATAACCAGAACCTTTAGCTGTGTAAGTCTCGTAATCCCAACCATATTCGGCAGAAGCACCTTCTGTACCAGCAGCAACCATGTTACCATCTTTGTCACGCCAGATCTGGTTACCATCTTGGTCAAGAATTGGTTTAGAAGCTGTGTTCCAGATGTAGTAACCGTCGAAACGCTGACCTGGTTCATAATAGTAGTTCTTATCTGTTGCATAAGTCAAGTCGAAGTCTGCAGTCCATCCTTTAAGGAATGTAAGACGACCACCTATCATGAAACGAGTATAGTCTTTTGTACGAGTAGTGATGTTTGCCTGTTTAACCTCAGAGATTGGGTCGTTAAGGTAACCATCGTTGTAAGATGCACCGATTGGGAAGAATGTTGACCAACGATACATGTAGTAATATGGGTCGGCAGAGAAAGAAATGTTAGGATAGTTCTTTTCACTCTTAGTGTACATGAACTGAGCCTTAACTGTGAACCATTTGTTTACTTCAGAGTTAATAGAAAGAGAGGCGTTGTAACGGCTGTAGTTATCTACAGTGTTTTTCAACAGACCTGTCTGTTCCAAATAACCAAGACCCAAGTTGTAAGAAGTTTTACCAGCTGTACCAGCGATGTTGATGTTGTGCTGATGCTGAGGAGCCCAGCTACGGATAAGTTCACCAACACCGTCATACTGACGATAACCGTAGTTGTATGCAGAACCACCGTTTACAGAGATAGTTTCCCAGTCACGACCATAGATCATGTTTGAAGCTGGGTCAACTTTACCTTTGTAAGTGTCTTCCCAGTACTGAGCGCGGTCTATCAACCAGCTGTTCATCAACCAGTAAGCACCGGCAGATACTGGGTTCTGTAGGTAGTTAACTTCTGACTGACGGCTGATAGAATAGTCCATAGAGAACAAGTAACCGTCCATACCTGCTAGTTCTGGAAGAACAGTAGGCTGACGCATAGTGTAGCTACCAGAGTAGTTAACTGTTACTTTGCCGTCTTTTTTAGAACCTTGTTTTGTAGTGATCAATACCACACCATTGGCAGCCTTAGCACCATAGATAGATGCAGAAGACGCATCTTTAAGGATAGAGATGCTAGCTACGTCATCTGGGTTAAGGAATGTAAGTGATGGGATTTCAACGTTGTCAACAAGGATAAGTGGTTCAGACGCACCATCTTGAAGAGAAGATATCTGACCACGGATACGGATTTTTGGGTCTGAACCTAGCTCACCGTTGTTGATTGTGATGGTAAGACCAGGAGTAGCACCCTGCAACGCACGAGCAACGTCTGGTATTGGACGGCTATCGATAGCTTTAGCAACGTCCACAGTAGCTACGGCTGCAGAAAGAGATTCTTTCTTCTGTGAACCATAACCTACGATTACCACGTCCTCCAACATTGCTGTATCCTCTTCCAACGCGATTGTTACGTTGGCTCCAGGTGCAACGTTTACGGTTTTGTCCTTGTAACCTACCATAGACACTGTGATCTGTGTCTTTCCAGCAGGAAGTGTGAAGGTAAACAGACCGTCAAAGTCTGCAGATGTACCTACACCTTTTACACCAGGCACCGTGATATTAGCTGCGGGTATAGGTTCGTTCGATTTGGCATCGACAACCTTACCCTTGATTGACTGTCCCCAAGCAACTATTGAAGACAGGCAGAAAATCAATAATATTAAACGCTTCATTAGTGTAAGTTTTTAACTTAAATGAAATTGGAAAGTGTTGATTATTACATTATAATAATTCCATTGTGTCAATGGATAGTATCCGACCTTCTATCAGAGTTATCCAGACTCTTCCATCTGGGCCTTCCACTATCTTATTTGCTGCTGAATTACCAGCATCAAATGACCATTTTACGATACCGGTTTTACCCTCTATCGCAAATACCTGTCCCGCTCTATTGGATAGGATAACTAGACCGTTATCTGCCTCAACAGGTGGAACCGGAGAGTGTTCATATCCATACTTCGCGTCTGTTTCCCACAACAGTTGGTAATCTTTTGCGGCAGTAGACACACATATGAATATGTCTTGCATTGTTTTTGCGTACACTCGTTCGCCGTCCTTAGAAAGGCACAACGACTCGCGTACTTTATGTAGGTTTGTTCTCCAAAGTTGTTTTCCATCGGCAAGATTTATCGCCGTCATATGTCTGTCTGGCGCCACTATAAACACCTTTCCATGACTTACCGCTGGAACCACGTTGCCCGGTGAGTAGAGTTTTTGGCTGCTACCATTAGTCCATTTCCATTCCGTTGCACCCGTGTTTTTATTTACACAGTATAGATGTCTGTCCCAACATCCGACCAATATCTTATCTCCTTCTATCGTAGGACGACCCTGCATCAGTCCTTCGCCTACTTTTTCCTGCCAAACCACCTCACCTGTCTTGATGTCAAATTTGGCAAATTCACCAAAGCTACCTCCTATATATCCATATCCTTCGCCATCTGCAACTCCTTCCTGTACTATAGGTGAGCCTATATTAAATGTCCATAGACTGTCTCCCGCAGCACTATATGCTTCTACATCACCGTTTATGCGACCTACAACCACCACCCCGTCATACGCAAATGGCGTAGAGAAAACCGTAGTCGTTTTAGGTGTTTCCCACAACACCTCTTTTGTCTTGATATCCAGACATTTTATCTGTCCCTCCGACGTTCCATAAGCTATCGTCTCCTGTGTAGGGAAGCATACTCCCGTAAAGAGAGATGCAGTCTCTTGATAAGAGAAAGGAACCTTTATAGAATCATATTGAGGTTCGTGATATACACCTGGGAAATCTTCGCCTACCTTGCTCAAATCCTCTTTAAGGCTATATGAGTATGATTTTTCACTCACAGCAAACGAATCAACCTCTTCATAACGATGCATAAACACAGAATCACGTGTAAATGTAACCGAACTATAAACACCATTGCTCGCTGGCTTTCCTATAAGCGATGGAGCCATAAATCCTGGAATACCACTGTAATTCTGCAGTTTATAGCTGTGGTGGTGTCCATTTATATGTAGTACCGTGTTATACTTTTTAAGTACATTTATAACGTCCTTATAGTTACCCAGTCCATCTCCCAATGGGTAGTGAGCCACCGATACGACTTTTTTACCTTTCTTATATCGTTTTGAAAGTTCGGCGTCCAGCCATAGTATATCTTCTTTTTTAACCGCTCCGTCACCCATCTTGATATATGGACCAGTAGAATAACCTATG
>JAFYKQ010000061.1 GCA_017537565.1 Flavobacteriales bacterium | reverse complement strand
TGTTACCATTCGCTCCATAGGTAAAGAAGTAACTTTTCACTGCACGACGAGTGTTACATTTGACACCATAGAAGAAAAAGACATTTTATACTATGTGGATAGATTCTCCCCTATGGACAAGGCTGGAGCCTATGCCATACAGGAATGGATAGGAGAGATAGGCATCACACAGATAAACGGTTCTTACCACAATGTAGTAGGTATGCCTATGGCACAACTTTATTCTGCTCTTAAAACGTTTGTAGAATAAGACTAAATGTCGGAAATTTGCACTCGATAAAATAATCGACAGATGGCAATACTCATAGCATTGGATTACGGGACACGTCGTGTAGGGATAGCAACTAGCGACCCTATGCAGATAATAGCGTCGCCTCTATGCACGTTATCTCCCGACGACACACTGGCGTTACTGGAGAAAAAATGTCGCGAGGAAGAAGTAGAAGCCATCGTGATAGGAGAGCCTCATCACACCCATAGTGTTGAGGAGGAAGTAGAGGTAGAAAAAGACATAGCGGCTTTTATAGAACGACTTAAAAGCGTCGTACCACATATGGTAAAGATAGAGCGTTATGACGAACGCTTTACATCGATGATAGCCTCTCGAGCATTGGTGGCAGGAGGAATGAAAAAATCTCGTCGTCGCGAGAAAGGAGTACTGGATATGACCAGTGCCACTATTATCCTGCAAGACTATATGCAACACAGATGATTATTCACATAGAAATACAACATTAGAAATATGATATTACCCATCACAGCATACGGAGACCCCGTATTAAAAAAAGTAACACAGGACATCACTCCAGAATATCCAGGACTCAAAGTTCTCATAGATAATATGTTTGAGACGATGTACAGTGCCGAAGGCGTAGGACTGGCAGCACCACAGGTTGGGCTGGATATACGTATGGCGGTGATAGACGCTTCGCCATTTGCAACAGATGACGAACTACCAAAAGCCGAACGCGAATTCCTCAAAACGTTTAAAAAAGTATTTATCAACCCACACATAAGCGAGCGTTGGGGTGAGCCTTGGGGTATGGAGGAAGGCTGCCTATCTCTTCCTGGCATACACGAAAAGGTATTCCGTCCAGATGCCATTCGCATCACATACATGGACGAAAACTGGGTGGAACATACAGATGAGTTTACGGGTTATGCCGCACGCGTTATCCAGCACGAATACGACCATCTGGACGGCAAAGTCTTTACAGACCACCTATCACCTCTTACCCGTCGTATGATACAGAAACGTCTATCATCTATAAGCGAAGGACGTGTAAAAACACACTATCCTATGCGTTTCCCTCGTAGAAAATAACCATAAAAACATAATAATAAAAAACGATGAATCTTAAAAACATTCTAGCCATAGCAGGCAAAAGCGGACTTTACAAACTATTGGGACGTACACGTACAGGCGTGATAGTTGAATCAATAGCAGATGGCAAACGTATGCCTATGTCTGCAACCAACAGCATAAGCGCACTGGAAGAAGTGGCTATGTACACAGAATACGGCGAACTTCCTATATGTGAGATAATGCGTCGTATAGCCGAAAAGGAAAACAACGGTCCTGCTCCTTCACACAAGAGCGAAGGCGAGGTAGTAAGAGCATACTTTGCAGAGATAGTACCAGATTTTGACCGTGAGAGAGTATATGATTCTCACATCAAAAAACTATTCCAGTGGTACAACGTACTACAGGCTGCGGGTATGGTTGACGCCATAAACGAAGAAGAAGAAACAGAAAACGACGCTGAATAAAATTTTCTACATCTATAAAGAAAGGCTCGCCACAGGCGAGCCTTTTATTTTGCATTTTCTCCCGATTTATTCCTCTTTTCTTTGCTGCTTCAAAGAAAAGAGGCAAAAGAAACAAGCTTATGTCCCAGTGACCAGAAGTACGCAGTATACGCCCAAAATACCCTCACCTCAAACTTCGCTTTATTAGCCTCGCTACGCTCGTCTAACAAGCTACGGACATGAGGTCTCGGTTGCATTTTGTATGGCTATCCTGCGTACGTTCTTAATGTCAATGGGACGGGTAGCACCTGCGAACGATTTAAAACTAGCAGCGGGGCTTCCCCGCCTCGCCTGCGGGAGGTTTTAAAATAAAAGGGGAGTTGCTGGCAACTCCCCTTTATTTTAAGTATTACTTTTTAGCCTTCTGTGATTTCTTGTATTCTTTTTCAGTAACCGTATTCCCCTCTTCATCTACGACTTTCTTCTCTTTCTGGGAGGCACTTATGAGAACTACGCCGTTTTTGGCACGTGGGCCGTATGATGCTGTATAGTCATCGTTAAGTATGATAATATCATCTATCATATCTACCTCTATGCCTCGCATATGGGTAAACTCACTATCGTTGATGATGTAAAGGTCACAACGTTTACCATTTACCAATATATATCCAGCGTCGTCATACTCCAGATTTTTACCCTGTGCAGCGATAAATCCTTTCATATCTCCACGACGGCGAGCAGCTACTGCCTCAAAATCTGTCATAGCGACTGCAGCTTTCTGCTGTCCTTTGGTAGTGATGACAACTGCTCCAAATTGTGCTGCAGTACCATATAGAGGTATGGTATTTTCTTTCATCATCTGTATGCTGTAAACGGTATGTGGCTCTATCTGCTCCAGTGTTGCTCCATCCATTGCTACACCATCTACAACTAGCAGGGCACAGCCTTTTTCTAATGTTGTTTTTTCTTTTCCGTCTTTTGATGGTTCTTCATCTCGTAATGAGTTAAGCGATATCATATTCCATCTATCAAAATACACATCCCCATTTATATAATTAGTAGCGGGGAAAAGAGGTATTATAGTGCTCCAATCTTCATCTGATTCGCCAAGGAAATATGTACTCATATCTTCACTGAAATATCCACGTAAATCATTCTTACGTAACATCACTATAAGGTTTACTGGCTTGGAGGCATTGGCTTTACTTATGCGAACGGTAGTACCTTCGGTGTAGTCCATCACACAACGTAAGTATTTATCTTTTTTTGTGATATGTATGGCATAGTTACCATTCTCATCACTTACCGTTTCCTCTCCAGACGATGTGCGTATCTTCATCCCAGGGACTACACGTCCCCAGCCATCTTTTACCACACCGCGTATCGTGTCTTTCCCCACAGAAATATCTGCTTTTTCCACGCTTTTATTTTCCTCGTGGTGGGCTTTAGTTACTATTACTACCGCTCCATCTCCTCCCATATTTCCATAGGCAGAACCATCTCTCAGCACAGTTATACTATGAATAGCTTTAACAGTAGGAAGCCCCGCAAGTCCACTATTGTAAAAATCTTGCACAGTTCCATCTACGACATAACAACTTACATCTCTTTTACTTCCAAGTATCTGTACAAATCCAGAAGTATTCAATTTTGCGTTTGTAAAGCGTGAGGCAAAAATATTACTTATATCATCATCTGCCTCCCCAGGATAATATGTATCTCCTATTCTATAACCAGTAATGGTAGGGTCGTTGGTCTCGTCCAGTTCAAATGCTATTGGGTGGCTGGCTATCGCGGCACTTAATTCTTTTTCCATCACCGTGTATTTGTTTATGATGAGACGTAGCTCGGTGTCTTTGGGTGTAGCAGTAAGAGTATAAACTCCTCCATCTTTTGTTATGGCTGTATTTTTACTCTTGTTTGTACGCACGGTAGCACCTACCACAGGGTTCCCCTTTGCGTCTATGACCACTCCTTTTACCTCATAGTTTTGTGCTGATGCTCCTATGGATAGGCTACCTATCGCCAGTAGGAAAAATAATTTAAGTATTTTCATAATTGTGCGAGTTTGATTATTTGTATGTATCATAATATCGATGTAAATGTAAGAAAATTGTGCAAAAAAAACAATTTTCAATAAATTTTTACCTCTTCTACGCTTTTGGCACAAAAGCCTTTCCATATCATTTTTTATCATAAAAAAGCTCCCACTATTTGCATATATCCCATACAAAATATGTATCTTTACACTTTAAATACATCTCTATCAACATTTGATTATAAAACATAAACATTAAAGATATGAACCCACACGATTTTTCAGCACGCCACATAGGCGTAAGAGAAGAACAAACGGCCGAAATGCTCAAAACAATAGGCCTTGACTCTCTAGATGAACTAGTTAAAAAAACTGTCCCCGAAGACATATTGACAGACACCAGTCTTAATGTTCCTCCTGCACTTACAGAACACCAGTACCTGGAACATTTTGCTGCACTGTGCAGTATGAACCGCCCTATGAAAAACTACATAGGTCTGGGATATAACCCTTCGCCTATGATAGGAGTGGTACAGCGTTGCGTGTTTGAAAATCCTACTTGGTACACATCTTACACCCCATACCAAGCCGAGATTTCACAAGGCCGTCTGGAAGCACTGCTCAACTATCAGACTATGATTTCATCACTTACTGGTATGCCACTGGCAAATGCTTCACTACTGGACGAAGGAACATCGGCCGCCGAAGCAATGCTTATGCTGTATCACACTCGTACACGCGCCCAGAAACAAGCAGGCGTATGTCGTTTCTTTGTATCTGAAAACGTACTACCACAGACCATAGACGTTATTATCACTCGTGCTACTCCGCTGGGAATAGAGGTGGTAGAAGGCAACGAATGGGAATGGGAAGCAGATGAGACATTCTTTGGTGCACTGCTACAATACCCTACCGCACTCGGTGAGGTCAATGACTATGCCGAATGGGTAGAAAAAGCTCACGCGGCGGGCGTTAAAGTAGCCGTCGCAGCCGACATATTGGCATTGGCTCTTCTTACACCTCCTGCTCAATGGGGTGCCGATGTAGTGGTAGGTAGCGTACAACGCCTGGGACTTCCTATGGGATTTGGAGGTCCTGCGGCTGGATATTTTGCCACTCGCGAAGAGTACAAACGCGACCTACCTGGACGTATCATTGGCGTATCAAAAGACAAGACGGGAAAACGTGCATTGCGTATGGCTCTGCAGATGCGTGAACAGCACATAAAACGTGAACGAGCTACGTCAAATATATGTACATCGGCAGTGCTTATGGCCATAATGGCTGGTATGTATGGTGTTTATCACGGTGGTCGTGGTATGCGTGCCATAGCCCGCAAGATACATCTGCTTACATCTACTCTCGCTAGAGAAGTAGTTAAAGCAGGCTATGAAGTAGTGTATGGAAACTATTTTGACACGCTGTATATTCAGACAGGTGAAAACACAGAACGCCTTAAAGAAATAGCCGAGGCCGAAGGCATCAACTTCCTGTATGTAGATGACCAGGCGATAGGCATCTCTATAAACGAAACTACCGAACTTATAGACATCGCCCGTATAATGTACGTCCTATGTGCTGCCAAAGATATGGTATATGATACTATACCTGTGATGGCAGAAGATATGACACTCGCACCATCTATGTTGAGAACAGACGAAATACTCACACAGGAAGTATTCCAGAAATACCACAGCGAGACCGAGATGATGCGTTACATAAAAAAACTGGAACGTCGTGATATATCTCTCACTCACAGTATGATACCACTGGGCTCTTGTACTATGAAGCTCAATGCTGCTATACAGATGATACAACTATCATATCCTCTATGGGGAAATGTACACCCATTCGCTCCAGAAGAACAGACAGAAGGCTATCGTGTGCTTCTATCACGACTGGAACAATTCTTGGCAGATATCACTGGAATGGCAGCCACTTCACTGCAAGCACTATCGGGAGCATCGGGTGAATATGCTGGATTGCGTATGATTATAGAATACCAACGCGATATGGGAGAAGGACACCGCAAGGTATGTCTTATACCAGAAAGTGCCCACGGTACAAACCCTGCATCGGCTGCAATGGCAGGAATGGAAATCATCACCATCAAATCGATGCCAGACGGTACGATAGATGTAGAAGATTTGCGTGAAAAAGCACAGGCAAATGCCGAACGTCTATCTTGTGTAATGATAACATATCCTAGCACGTACGGCATATTTGAAAGCCGCGTGAGAGAAATAGTAGATATAATACACGAATGTGGTGGTCAGGTTTATATGGACGGTGCCAATATGAACGCACAGGTAGGTCTTACATCTCCTGGACTGATAGGTGCAGACGTATGCCACTTGAACCTACACAAGACATTTGCTATGCCTCACGGTGGCGGTGGCCCTGGTGTAGGACCAATATGTGTTAAACAGCATTTGGCTCCATATCTACCAGGCAACCCTATCGTTAAGGCTGGCGGCGAGAAGGCTTGCACGGGCCTATCGTCTGCACCTTGGGGTTCGGCTATGATAGATGCTATTTCATACGCATATATACTCACACTGGGTGCCGATGGTCTTAAAAAAGCTACTCAATACGCCATACTTAACGCCAACTACCTTAAAAAACGTCTGGAAGGACACTACTCTATTCTTTACAGCGGTGAAAACGGCTACTGTGCTCACGAACTCATCGTGGACATACGTCCAGTGAAAGAAAAATACGGCATTACGGCTGGAGACATATCAAAACGTCTTATGGACTATGGCTTCCACGCTCCTACGGTATCGTTCCCAGTACACGAAACACTGATGGTAGAACCTACCGAAAGCGAAAGCAAGGAAGAACTGGACCGTTTTGCAGATGCGATGATAAACATCATGGAAGAGATTAAACAGTGGAGCGATAACCCAGACAACCCTCTGGTTAATGCACCACACCCTCTTTCAGAAGTAGCTGCTCCAGAATGGAACCACGCCTACTCTCGTACAGTAGCAGCCTTCCCACTACCTTGGGTAGAAGAGAACAAACTATTCCCTGCCGTATCGCGTATAGATGACGGTTTTGGAGACCGCAATCTGTGTGTGGTATTAGAAAAATAAGAGAAAGATAACGCCTTGCCTCGAGAGGCATTGTATTATACATCAGTATGTCAGAAAACAAGACAGGAAAATCGTGCGGCGTGGCCACGCCGCACGATTGCCAACAGAAGATATTTATAGAGACCTACGGTTGCCAGATGAACGTAGCCGATAGCGAGGTGGTCTATGCTATAATGGAAGAGGCCGGCTATGCCCGCACATCAGACTATAAACAGGCCGATGTTATATTCCTTAACACTTGTTCTGTACGCGAAAAGGCAGAACAGACCGTCCGAAACAAATTATCAAATTTTTCTCACCTTAAACGCACACGTCCACATCTGCTCATAGGTGTACTGGGCTGTATGGCTTCACGTGCCAAAGAGCGTCTGCTGGAGGAAGAAAAAATGGTAGATATAGTAGCTGGCCCCGACTCTTACCGTGATTTACCTCATCTGGTGGATAACGCCCGCAAGAATCTATGTGCAGTAAATGTACAGTTGTCACTGGAAGAGACCTATGATGACATCATACCAGTGAGAGTGAGCGGTAATGGCATAAGTGCATTTGTATCGGTGATGAGAGGGTGTGATAATATGTGTACCTACTGTGTAGTGCCATATACCCGTGGCCGTGAACGTAGCCGTGACCCACAGACCATCATAAACGAAATACAGATATTGGCCGATGAAGGTTACAAGGAAATAACGCTGCTAGGGCAGAACATAGACTCTTACCTATGGTATGGAGGAGGTCCCAAAAAACACTTTGATAAGGCAAGCGAAGAGCAGAAGAAAAATGCTGTACGTTTCTCACAACTGCTCACCATGGTAGCCGAACGTTTTCCTATGTTACGCATACGTTTCTGCACGTCAAATCCTCACGATATGACAGATGACGTACTAGATGCTATCGCATCGCACGATAACATATGTAGATATCTGCACCTGCCATTCCAGAGTGGTAGCAACCGTATACTGAAACATATGCACCGTGGCTACACCCGCGAAGAATATATGGCACTTATAGACCGCATACACGCCAAACTACCCGACTGTGGTATAACGATGGACGTGATAGCAGGTTACCCTACCGAAACCGAAGAAGACCACCAAGACACACTATCGCTTATGTGTTATGTGAAATATGACTTTGGATATATGTTCAAGTACAGCGAACGTCCTGGAACGTATGCTGCGGGACATTATCCAGATGACGTACCAGACGATGTAAAACAACGCCGCCTGGACGAAATCATATCGTTACAGAGCGAACATTCTGCACAGCGTAACCGTAGCTACATAGGACGCACCTGCCGCATACTGGCCGAAGGTGTATCCAAAAAGAACAAAGAAGAACTCTTTGGTCGTAACCCACAGGGAATAGTAGCCGTATTCCCTGCCGAAGGACATACGATAGGAGAGTTTATAGACGTTGAAATAATAGATGCCACACAAGGCACACTGATAGGTATAATAAAAAAATAATGCCTTATGAAAAAATTGGGAGAGATATATTCCAGCCGTATAGAATCGGCACTGGAAGAATTTTATGATAGGTATTCTCACCTACCCTCTCTTTATAGTCCTACGCAATACATACTATCGTTGGGTGGGAAGAGGATACGTCCTGCTCTTGTACTGATGGCTGCCGAAAGTTTTGGTGGGTCGATAGACAAGGCGATAGATGCTGCACTGGCCATAGAGGTATTTCACAATTTCACCCTTGTCCACGATGACATAATGGACCACGCCTCTATGCGTAGAGGACGAGAAACTGTCCACAAACGTTGGGACGAGAACACTGCCATACTTTCTGGCGATGTGATGATGATACAGGCATACGAACTATTTGAACATTATGACAAAAAGACGTTCAAGGCCGTGATAAAAGTATTCAATTCGGTAGCACGCTATGTATGTGAAGGCCAACAGATGGATATGGATTTTGAGAAGGAAAGCGATGTTACTATGGCACGCTATCTACGTATGATAGAACTTAAAACGGCGGTACTTTTGGGAGGAGCCTTGGCCATAGGTGCTATCGTGGCTGATGCTTCGGCCAAAGACGTAGATAATCTTTATGACTTTGGTCGTTATGTAGGCATAGCATTCCAGTTGCGTGATGACTATTTGGATACCTATGGTGACGCCAGCACATTTGGCAAACGCATAGGTGGCGATATAGTAGAAGGCAAAAAGACATTCCTACACATCTACACCAAAGACCACTGTGAAAACATCGCCGAATTTGACAAGGCATATGCCATAGAGGACGAGGAAGAACGTATAGAACGCGTACGCGAACTCTTTACTGCCAAAGGAGCAGACGTAGCCATATGTGCCGAAATAGAACGCTTTACAAGTAAGGCATTAAAATGTGTAGAACGTATGCCATTCAGTGGTGATATAAAAGAGCGTTATCGTCAGTTGGCTATGGCACTGGGAGGTAGAACAAAATAGGATATATATAATTAAAATGAAGAACATAGGCTTAAAAACATTTACCGATAGCAAACCTCACTATGAGATATTGGACGGGTTAAGAGGAGTTGCAGCCCTACTGGTCATATGGTACCACATCCACGAAGGATTCTCATTTGCACAGATAACAAATGGTGCTGGCGACGGGCTCATAAGAGGCATAAACCACGGATACCTGGCAGTGGATTTTTTCTTTATGCTATCGGGATTTGTGATAAGTTATGCCTATGATGACCGTTGGGGTAAGATGTCACTGGGTGAGTTCTTCAAACGCCGATTGATACGACTGCACCCTATGCTCATAATGGGAGCTGTGATAGGAGCTTTGTCATTTGTGATAGGTGGACGAGAGATGTGGGACGGCACAGTGGTTTCTTATAGTTGGATAATCATAGCACTGCTTTTAGCTTGCCTGTTTATCCCTGCCATACCTGGCGCACCATATGACGTACGCGGCAACGGAGAGATGTTCTCTCTCAATGGTCCCAGCTGGTCTTTGTTTTTTGAATACATAGGAAACATACTCTATGGTAGTATCATTCGTCGTCTTTCTACCAGATGGCTCATGGTATTGTGTGGTATGCTAGGCTGTGGTCTAGTTTATTATGCATTGGGTAATGTATCGGGATATGGAAGCATAGGCGTTGGCTGGACAATGGATAGTGTAAATGTTATAGGTGGGCTATTGCGTATGCTGTTTCCTTTTACACTAGGTATGGTATTGGCACGTAATTTTGCGGCCCGTAAGATAAAAGGTGCTTTCTGGGCGTGCAGCATAGCCCTTATATGTGTCTTTATAGTTCCATACATAGAAGGCCTAGAACCCGTATGTATGAATAGCATCTATGAGATGGTGTGTATAGCGGTGGTTTTCCCTGTTATAGTATGGGTAGGAGCATCGGGGGTGATGGCCGGTGGCAAGAGCCAATCCATATGCCGATTCCTAGGAGAGATATCATATCCTGTCTATATAGTCCACTACCCTATTATGTATCTGTTCTATGCATATCTTATAGAAAACGAACTATACACATTGCAAGACTCTTGGGTGTGGGCAGTGGCAGCGTGTGTGGGTAGTGTAGCATTGGCATACGCGTGTCTTAAACTATATGATATGCCTGTACGTATGTATCTATCATCTCGTCTTACAAAAAGCAAAAAACATATCGTCATAAACAAATAACACATATGAAACGTAACTTTTTAAAATACATAACCAATATCCCTATCCAAATTTCATACCTGTTACTGCTTGTAGCATTGATTATAACACTTATGCCTCATTTTGACTATGAGATACAACCATTATTTGGTATGAGTGCAAACAGCATAGCGGTAGCCATTTCTCTTGCCGCCATCACATTTATATCTATATACAAAGACGTAAAACGAGCAGACTTTGTCATATCTATTGTACTATCGGCAGTTATATTTCATCTGGCAAACTACAACGAACTCATAGCCATAGTTTCTGCTCTTATAGCTATCATAACCATCGCCAAACAGATAGACGCTCAACAAGAAACTTCCGAAGCACAGTTTATATTTGACATCAATGACAAATACGTAAGCAACGAAGACTATAAATACATATACACACTGCTAGATTCATATCAAAGACTTTTGGATACTGGAGGCTCTAGAGAAGAACTAGATGCTATGGAAGAACGTTTGGATAATTTGAGTAACAGCCAAATATCAAATTATCTCACGTTTTTTGAAGTACTCAATCTTTTACGTCTCAAGGGCAGTGTAAAACTAGAACTGATGGACGACCTTTTTGCTTACCGGTTCTTTATCGCCGTACGCAATCCTGTCATCTATCGTCGTAAATTAAAATACGGGAACTTTGCCAACATACGTCAACTACACGATGAATGGGTGGCATACCGTCTAGAAAGAAACCTTAAAATATATGGAGTACAGTGTTATGAATAAATTTATGTTTCGCCCTATAGATAGCAGTGCCATAGATACTGTTATGGAGATACAGCAAGCGGCATTTGATGTGATGGAAAACACAGAGATATTGCGTGCCAATACTCGCGATATGCTCATAGACTGCCTGGAGAACCACTATAGTATGGGAGCATTTGTAGTAGATGATAACGGGATAGAAAAAATGGTAGCCTTTGGCATACTGTATTTCCCTGGCAGCACAGATGAGAATCTGGCTCAATACCTCTATGATGACATCAAGAACTATGACATCTATGCAAATATGAAACTCATCATAGTACTACCACAGTACAGAGGACAGGGACTACAACGCACACTGACAGAAGTCCTAGAATACGAAGCAAGACGTCGTGGAATACAGGAACTATTCTGCACAGTGTCTCCACTCAACACACACAGCCATAACAATATGACAGCCTCTGGATATGAATTTATAAAACTAGTAGAGGGTAAATACGACGGTGCATCACGCAACGTATATCACAAAAAACTCCAATAATCCTACTAGACATTCATTTCATTTTTTATAATTACCTTTGCCACGATAAAAAGATAGAGATATAAAAATATGAGAAAACGTCCTAAAAACCTCATACTAGAATCCCTGGTGGTAAGTGATGCCGCCGCACAAGGCAAATCTGTAGCTCACGCGACAGACGGTCGTGCGGTACTTATAAGCGGAGCCGTACCAGGAGATGTAGTAGATGCACGCGTTATAAAAAAGAAAAGCAAATACTATGAGGCTACGGTAGAGCGTCTTATCACCGCATCAGATAAACGAGTAGAACCTCCTTGTGCACACTTTGGTGTGTGTGGAGGCTGCAAATGGCAGAATATGGGATATGAGTGGCAGACACACTACAAAGAAAAAGAAGTAGTAAACAACATACGCCGTATAGGTGGTGTTGACACAGGCGAAATCCTTCCTATCAAGGGTTGCCGAGAACAGTATTTCTATCGCAACAAGATGGAGTTCTCGTTTGCTGCAAGACGTTGGTACACCCGCGAAGAGATAGAAGCAAGAGGCGAACTGGAAGACGAGGTAGGACTGGGATTCCACATACAGGGACGATGGGATAAAGTGCTGGATATAGAAAAATGTCATCTACAGAAAGACCCTTCCAATGCCATACGCAACCACATACGTGAGTATGCCATAGCAAACGGCATATCTTTTTTTGACCCTAGAGAAAAGAAAGGTATGTTGCGTACTATGATGATACGCACTAGTTATTCGACAGGCGAAGTGATGCTACTCATACAGTTCTTCTATGAAGACCGCAAAGTAAGAGAAGCCCTCCTAGAAAACATAAAAGAAACTTTCCCCGAGATAACATCACTGCTATACTCCATAAACGGCGGTGCCAATGATTCGCTCTATGAACTGGACATCAAGACCTACTATGGTCAAGACCACATATATGAAGAGATGGAAGGATTGCGTTTCAAGATAGGCCCCAAATCATTCTATCAGACCAATTCACATCAGGCATATGAACTGTATAGCACAGTAAGAGATTTTGCAGGACTCACAGGAGAGGAAAACGTCTATGACTTATATACAGGGACGGGTACTATCTCTCAATTTGTGAGTCGTAATGCCCGTAGCGTGGTAGGTGTCGAGGCAGTGGAAGAGGCTATCATTGCGGCACGTCTTAACGCACAGATAAACGGTATTACAAACTGCACATATCTGGTGGGGGACATGAAAGACGTTTTTGACGATGCATTTGTAGAGAAATACGGCAAACCCGATGTTGTTATCACAGACCCTCCGCGTGATGGTATGCACAAGGACGTAGTAGAAATGCTCCTGAAATTAGCCGCTCCACGCATAGTGTATGTGAGCTGTAACAGTGCCACACAAGCACGCGATTTGGCTCTTATGAAAGACGTGTATCGTATAGAAAAAATGCAGGCAGTAGATATGTTCCCACAGACATTCCACGTAGAGAACGTAGCACTGCTTACACTTATAGACAATGACAAAAAAGATGAATAAAAAGAGTTACATACCACTGGCACTGCTCATATTGATGAGTTTTATCACTTCGTGTGAGAGAGATGACATATGTCCAGAGAATTCTATGACTACACCTAGTGCCAGAGTGGAATTTTACACCACAGTTACGGGACGTGAAGAAGCAACAGATGGCTCACACCTTATGTTTTATGGAATGATGGGTGATGACACATTGTTTAGAAAAGCGCCTGGTGGGAATTACATAACACTACCGCTGGATTTTGAAAAGGAAGAGAGTCTTTTCCTGGTGGTTAAAGACACGGTGATAAAAGACCCAGCAAACGGAATGGTTATAGAAAAAATAAAACTACAAGACACTCTTACGTTTAAGTACGAGCCACAACTCACGTTTGTATCCAAGGCTTGTGGTTATTGTTTCACATATAAATCTATGACGGTAGAAGCTACTACGGGAGGTTCCATTGGAGGACTTGTGGCTGTGATAGAAGGTGAACCATCATACGGAGAATTACTTTCCTCTCGCCAGACGGTTGCCAAAATATATATAAATAAGAAAGACTGATGAAAAAGAGAGAAACATATATACATTTGGCTATACGCCTGACGGTCTTTTTGAGTTTACTTATTACTCCTATGGTTATATATGCACAGGAGAAAAAAGAAGACACAGAACACAACCTCAAATCCCGCAAGAAAGAAGTTGCCGATAGCATTCGTATGGTGGAGCGTGGAATGAAATCAGAACGCGACAGTACCAATAAGGTTCACGTAGTAAAACGAGACTCTCTCATAGAGATAAAACACGGTTTAAGAATAGGTGTTGATTTATTTACACCACTACTACCTATATTGGGAGGTAATGATGACAAGGCTTGGCAGATAAAGACAGACTTCCGCATCACACCAAAACTTTATGCGGCATTTGATGTAGGATATCAAGACCGCAGCAAAGACTTTATGATGCAACAGACTCGCTCCAAAGGTATGTTCTTCAAGGCTGGTGTCAATTATGCTTTGCTACGAGGGATATTTGATTCAGACGATATGATGTATGTAGGTCTTAAACTGGGTTACAGCAGTTATGACCGCCATATATGGGGAGACACATTGCGTGAGCCTCAATGGGGGAACGAAGTGATAGTAGATATAAATGATAAACCTATGGCTCTATGGGGAGACCTATCCATAGGAGTGATGGTACAGGTGGCCCGTAACGTTTATCTGTCTATGGATGCTGCTTATGATATGATACTATCTTCGAGTGATTCAAACGGCATAGGCCCTATGATGGTTCCTGGTGTAGGTCAGGTATATAGCAACACTACCGGTTTTTCTTTTTCCTATGCAGTATCATACCGCATACCTCTTTACACCAAGACTCACCGTATGAAGATAAAAGAACACATACGCGAGGACCAAGAGACCATCAGTACTAAAAAGAAAAAAGAGGAATTCACTCCTGCCTTCCAGACAAGCACACTTATAGAAGAATAAATAACACACATAAAAAAGCCCGACACGGTCGGGCTTTTTTATGTATAAATAACACTTGCTCGCTTTAAGATAAAGTGAGAGTATTGGACACACGGTGCTATTCCAGTACCGAATTATACAACGCTACCAGTTCTACTAGATTACTTACATTTAGTTTTTTGTATAGTCTAGCTTTATATGTACTTACCGTCTTATCATTCACTCCCAGTATACTAGATATCTGTATCAAAGACAGTCCTTCTACCACCAGATTGAGGACTTCTATTTCACGACGCGACAGTCTCTTATCCCTTCCCTTTATTTTTATATGAGGGATAGGAGTTATATATTCTCCATTTGCTATATTGACCAATGTCATCATCATAGACATATAATTTATATCGTGAGGTAAAATAGCCGTTACACCCTCTGTGTATGACATAAAGGAAAAAAGATTGGTTATCTCTCCCTGAGAATAAATAGCTATCCTCACCCCCACTACTCTATGCCTCAATTCCCTTACTATTTTAATCGTATTGGTATTGGTACAAGACACCGATAACAAAATCATATCAACATCACCTTTTTCTGCCACACTATATAGCTCTTCGGTAGAAGACACAGCACCCAGCATAGTAAAACGTTCAGACTTCTCAATTAAGTCTGTAAGACATACAGCCATCATCTTTTGCGGATGGTACACTACTAATCTTTTCATACTATTTATTGTTTTTGAGATTTATCCCTACAAATATATAAATTTATTTCCATACAAAATAGAAAAATTTCTATTATTTTAAAATAACATTTCATAGAACCAAATTTCACATTCCATTTAAGCAACGTGGCATAAAAAAATCTTGCCACAAGAAAAAATTTTCTTTACATTTGCCTGCAATTATAAACCACTTAAATAGTTGCACATATGGCAGATTTCTCACAGAAAATAGTAGGCCTAGGATTGACATATGATGACGTTCTACTAGTCCCAGCTTACTCTTGCGTCCTACCAAAAGACGTTTGCATAAAATCCCGTTTTTCTAGAAACATCACACTTAACACTCCTGTCGTATCGGCGGCTATGGACACCGTTACCGAATCGGCTATGGCGATAGCTATGGCACAGGAAGGAGGTATAGGTGTTATTCATAAAAACATGAGTATAGAGGACCAATGCAAACACGTACGTGCTGTAAAACGAGAAGAAAGCGGAATGATACTATCCCCTATCATGCTCACAGCGACAGCTACGGTAGCCGACGCCAAAGCCTGCATGCACGAATACTCAATAGGTGGTATACCTATCGTTGCCGAAGGCAACAAACTGATAGGAATAGTTACCAACCGCGACCTTCGTTTTGAGAAAGAAGGCAGCAAACCTCTGGAAAAAGTGATGAGTAGAAATCTTATCACTTGCCCTGTGGGAACTACACTTGCACAGGCCGAGGAGATACTACAACAACACAAGATAGAAAAACTACCTGTGGTAGATGAAGAAGGTACACTTAAAGGCCTTATCACATTCCGCGATATAACCAAGGTTAAAAAACACCCTAATGCCAACAAAGACCGCTATGGTCGTCTACGCGTAGCAGCAGCCATAGGTATAGGCCCAGAAAACATCAAACGCGCAGCAGCACTTGTAGAGGCTGGTGTAGATGCATTGGTTATAGATACGGCTCACGGGCACTCATACAACGTTATACACATTCTTAAAGAGGTCAAATCTCAATTCCCTCACATAGACGCCATAGTAGGTAACATAGCTACGGGCGAAGCTGCACGTTTCCTCGTAGAAAACGGTGCCGATGCTGTAAAAGTAGGTATAGGACCTGGTAGTATATGTACCACACGCGTGGTGGCAGGTGTAGGTTACCCACAGTTCTCGGCTGTGATGGAAGTAGCCGAAGCTCTTAAAGACGTGGACGTACCTATCATTGCCGACGGTGGTCTTAAATACACGGGAGACATACCAAAGGCGATAGCTGCTGGAGCATCTTGTGTGATGCTGGGTAGTATGTTGGCAGGAACGATGGAAAGCCCTGGTGAGACGGTTATCTATGAAGGTCGTAAATATAAAACATACCGTGGTATGGGTTCGCTGGAAGCTATGGAAAAAGGAAGTAAAGACCGTTATTTCCAAGACAGCGAAAACGACAACAAAAAACTAGTCCCAGAAGGCATAGTAGGTCGTGTTCCTTACAAAGGTTCGCTTTCAGAATCTATGCACCAGTTCATAGGAGGATTGCGTGCAGGTATGGGATATTGCGGAGCCAAAGACATAGAAACTATGCAGCAGACAGCACGTTTTGTGCAGATAACCACATCGGGTATCAAGGAGTCTCACCCTCACGATATCACCATTACCAAAGAAGCTCCTAACTATTCTCGTTAAAGAATAATTAAAAAGCATAAAATTTTCCAAAACAGCCATTCTAATTCGACATTTAGAGTGGCTGTTTTCTATTTATTTCATATTTTTGTATCTTGATATAAAAACGTCCTTGTCATAAGTATTGACAGGGGATATAATACCAGATATATGGATATGAAAAAATTTATCATAGGATTATTTGTCATTGCAAGCCTTGTGTGCAATGATGTTATGGCACAGAAAAAGGGCAATCCTTTTATGATGGTAGGAGACACACCCTACTATGCCAATGATTTTTACAATGCTTATTTTGAGACATTGGCTCGCGGAGAAAACATAGAGGTAGTGGCTTTTGCACGCGACTATGCTGGATTTTGTGCTCGAGTAGCCGAAGCCAAAACATTGGGGCTGGACACTACGGCCGCATTTAAGAGCGAGATGGATAAGTACACACAGAACTACACTGCTACATATTACAGTGACGCTGCTGCCATAGAACGTCTAGCCCGCGAGGCTGCCGGTCGTGCCAGAGAAGACGTCAAGATAGCACATATTCTTATCCCTGTATCTCCATACGCATTTGAGAAAGATTCATTGGAGGCTCGTGGTAGAATAGACAGTGTTTATGCTGCTCTTAAATCTGGAGCAGACTGGACTACCCTAGCCAATGAAATTAACCGCAATGACACTGGTGGCGAGATAGGTTTTATAAACATATTTCAGGTGCCTTATGAGATAGAAACAGCAGCATACACTACTGCTGTGGGCAGTTATTCTACTCCTGTGCGTTCGCCATATGGTTATCACATAGTAAAGGTGATGGAAAAACGTCCCGAGAGAGGATTGGTAGAGCTTTCACACATAATGATATTCCGTAAGGATAACGATGAAGATAACGCAAAAGCATTAAAAGATATGCGTACAGCTCTCAATATGCTCAAGGGAGGAGCTTCGTTTGGCAATGTGGCTCAACGTTATTCAGAAGACTCATCGTCTATACCCAACGGAGGTTATCTAGGATTCTACGGTATCAATTCTCTACGTCCCGAAATCGAAGAGATAGTTTTTGCTCTACAGGAAGGCGGTACGACATCTATCATAGAGACGCCCGAAGGCTGGAATATCATACGCGTTATAAGTAAAGTATCTAACGCCTCATATGAGGAGCGTGCTACGTTCCTCACACAGAAAGTACAACAGGATTCTAGATATCTGCCTGCACAGCGAGCTTATGGTAAGAGCATACGCGATAAATACTTTTATGAAGTAAATGAAGAAAATCTAGAAAAATGCTGCCAGACTCTTTCCAATATGGGTTATCTATATGGAGAATGGAATGCTGGCCTTATAAAGGACGGCGGCAACCAACTCTTCACGATAGACACCAGAACGGTCTATGCCGAAGATTTTTATGCTTCGCTTATGCTGTCGTTGGACAACTATGGCGAGAAAGCCGAACTAAGACAGATAGTACGAGAGAAATTGGACGATTTCTCATATAGTATAGCTCTGGAACTATACGTAAGTTCTCTTCCTTCTACCGATGTGAAAGTACGTACAGCCATTAACTCATATACAGACAAGGCTCGTGCATATACGGCTCTTAACAAGGCTGTGAGTGATAGTCTTTCAACCGTAAGCCTGGATACTCTTCACGCCATATATGACCGTGAGACGACAGAATTTATGTGGGGAGAAAGAGTGAAGTATGATGCTGTTTTCACCAAATATCCAGATGTTGCTGCACGTATCCAGCAGGCATTTAAAGACGGTCATTCGCTTGAAGAAGTATTGGCGGTTGCAAATAGAGGTATTGCTTCTACGGCCAACGGTAGAGAAATGACCAACGAAAAAGACAAGGCATTTAAGAAAGATTTTGAAGTGAAAGTAGGAGTTTCAGACATCATTCAGGAAGAAGACACCTATTTCATATTCAATATCAAGGAGATAATACCTCCATCGCGTAAGACATTTGACGAGGCATATAATGACATTCAACGTTTCTATGGTGACAGATGTGCTCGAGAACTGAACAATGTCCTATGCACCAAATACAACGTACAGATTTTCACCAAAGAACTCAAAGCGATAGAAAAAGGATTGCCTGCCCAGAAAAAATCTCGTGGCTTTAAATGATAGACAGTATGCGTAGGGCGATATACATAACACTGCTGTGCAGTATTCTTTCATTGGGGTCATGTTCCTACATAGAGGGATACATAGACCATCTGGAAGAACGCACGTCCAATAAACCATTGGCACGTGTGGGTGAAGTATTTCTCTACCCAAAAGACGTGGCACATCTTATACCATCGGGCACTACACCACAGGACAGTATTGCGATAATAGAAAAATACATAGACGGGTGGGCTACGCGTCAGTTGGTGCTTATGGAGGCACACAAGACTATATCATCAGAAGAATTGGAAATGGAGGTAAGTCAATTCAAGGAGTTGCTCTTGCAGGGCAAATATGACCAAATGGTACTCTCATCACAACTGGACACAGTCATCACACGTGAGGAGATGGAGGAGTATTACACCGCCCACAAAGACCTCTTCTTGCTGGAAGATGACATAGTACTTTTTTCTTCTCTTCCTGTCACATATTGTGATGACGCATTGGTTAAAAGACTCAAACGTGCATTTGCTCGCCAGACGGCTCCACGACTTAAAACTCAACGCGAGACAGATAGTTTAAGAGCTGTATGGACGTGGAAGGGAAGCATAGAAGAAATTATGAATGAAGAAGCGTATAACGCTCCGTTGGTGGTAGATAATTGGGTGGCAATAGACCGCATTTCAAACACTTACATCACACCCGAAGGCTTTTCTTATGACATAAAACACGCCTTTCCTTATGTGTTTACACTGTCTCGTGACGGGGATAAATTCCTATGTCGCACCACACAGATAAAAAGAGCTGGTGAACTTGCTCCACTGGAATATGTGGAAACACAGGTAAGAGCCATATTACTCAACCGACGTAAGGTTGAAACCATACGCTCATCACAGGAAAGACTTAAAAATGAAGCATTGAATAATAAAAAATTTGAAATATTTACAAGTAATGAAGATAACTAAATTTCTATTTGCAGGTCTTTTGACCGTATGTGCAATTACTATGACAGCACAGAATGCCATAAAGGTAGATGGTATAGCCGCCATAGTAGGTAAAGAAGTCATACTAGAATCAGACGTAGAAGGCGCCTATGCACAGTACCAAGCCTCTGGTATAGATATGGACGACACCGACAAATGTTCTATACTGGAACAGTTCTTGATAGAAAAACTACTGGCCTACCAGGGAGAAGTAGACTCATTGGAACTTACAGATAACGAAGTCATGGCCCAGGTACAGCAGAAGATAGATGGTATGATACAGCAGTTGGGCTCTCTTACCGAAGTTCTTGCTTTCTACCAGAAACCAGACGTAGAAACACTGCAAGAAGACATGAAGAAACTGGTACGCTCACAGATGATGGCAGACCGTATGAAAAACAAAGTCATAGGAGATATAGACCCTTCACCAGAAGACGTGCGTAAATTCTTCAACCGCATACCAAAAGACTCTCTGCCAGAATTTGAGACAGAATTTGAACTGGCTACCATTATGATGAAACCAAAGGCTACAGAAGAAGCCAAACAGGCAGTCATAGACCAGTTGAATGAAATGCGTCGTGAGATACTGGAAGGTGCATCGTTCCGTACCAAGGCTATAATGTATTCAGAAGACCCAGGTTCTGCTCCGCTGGGAGGTGTGTACGAAGGTGTACGCAAGGGTATGTTTGTAAAACCATTTGAGGCTGTGGCATTTAATCTGGAAGAAGGCGAAATATCAGAACCGGTAGAGACAGAATATGGTTATCACATCATTCAGGTTATCAAACGCCGTGGTGAACAGCTGGACCTGCAACACATTCTCATACGTCCTAAACAATCTCCAGACGACATACAGAAGATACAGGAAACGATGGACAGCATTGTATCCAAGATACGTGCCGGCAGTCTTAAATTTGAAGAAGCGGTAAAAGAATTTTCAGAAGACGACGCTACCAAATACAACAACGGTAATATGATGAACTCTATGACGGGAGAGACAACATATCCGCTATCAGACATGGATGCACAGTTGTACTATGCGGTAGGTAACCTCAAAGCAGGTGAAATATCAGACCCTGTCTATATCGAAGACCCACGTGAAGGTTCAAAATACGCTATTTTCTATGTAAGAAAACGCACAGAACCTCACCGTGCCAACTATTCAACAGACTTTAACAAGCTTAAAGAAATGACCAAAAAAGAAATGACAGAAAAGAAACTGAGAGCTTGGGTGTCCAAAAAAGTAAAAGACGTATATATTCACGTTGCCAAAGGCTGGGACGACTGTGGATTTATAGCCGCTTGGAAAAAAGTAGATCGCGAGTAAGAGAACATTTGGTATATTTATATACAAACCCATAAATACTAGAGAGATGAAAGCTCCTAAATTACCATCGTTCATTCGCCAAAACCAACACAATACGTACACACCGCGTTATCGTTTTTACGACCCTGCAAAGGAGCGTCAGCAGATGCGTGAAAAAATGTATGGAAAAAAAGACAATGAAACGGGAGACGACACACAATCAGAGGAAGATAACCGCACAGATATGCGAGATAAATTCCGTGGGAGTGTAAATAGAGTACGTCACGTTAAAAAATCTGGCGAAGGCTCATCTACTCGCACACTTATAATAATTATAATGGCGTTGATAGCCGGTGTGATGTGGATGTTACAGACAGACTGGTTTGAAGGTCTTATAACTAGCTTTATGAATTTGTAGAGCCATATTATAGGATACACTATGACAGATAAAATAAAAGTACTACCCGAACACATAGCCAACTGTATAGCAGCAGGAGAAGTCATAAACCGCCCTGCAAATGCCGTTAAGGAGCTTATGGAAAATGCCGTTGATGCAGGTGCTACTTGCATCAAGGTCGTTATACGCCAGTCGGGAAAGGAACTTATAAAAGTCATAGATGACGGCTGTGGTATGAGTCCTCGTGATGCCGAAAATAGTTTCCTACGTCACGCCACGTCCAAGATTTCCTGTGCCGAAGACCTGTTTCAACTCCATACAAAAGGGTTCCGCGGTGAGGCATTGGCTTCGATAGCAGCAGTGGCACAGGTAGAGATGACTACCCGTAGAAAAGAAGACTCCCTGGGCACACATATACAGATAGAAGGCTCACAGGTAGTAGAAACGACACCTACGGCTGCTGCGGTAGGGACGACGGTAGCGGTTAAAAATCTTTTTTATAACATACCTGCTCGTCGCAATTTTCTCAAGAGCGATGCTGTGGAATTTGCCCGTATATCAGACGAATTCACACGCGTAGCATTGGCTCATAGTGAGATAGCATTTGAATTGTATCGTGGTGATGATGTGGTTTATAAGTTACAGGCTTCGTCGCTTCGTCGCCGTATAGTAGGACTCTTCCGTTCAAATACAGACAATAAACTGGTACCTATCGAGGAGAAAACCCCCGATGTGACGATAAGAGGTTTTGTCTATAAACCAGAATATGCCCGCGTTAAAAATGCCGACCAATTTATATTTGTAAATAACCGCTATGTAAAGAGTTCTTATTTGAGTAGTGCTGTAAGTTCGGCTTTTATGGGGCTTATCCCAGAACGTCATTACCCTGGTTATTTCCTGTATATAGACGTTGACCCATCGACGATAGACATAAATATCTCTCCTACCAAGACCGATATAAGTTTTGATGACGAGAGGACTATATATTCATTCCTACGTGCAACGATACGTCACGCACTAGGAAAATACAGCGTGTTACCTCCGCTTGATTTTTCTCAAGACCCAGAAATAGTCAATGTGCTAGACCACCCAAAGGAAAATGTAGAGATGCCCAGCATAACATTTGACCCTACGTATAATCCGTTTGAAGATGAAGAGAAAACTCGTGGGGAGGTCAAGATAGACAGTACTGTTGCAGCTACAAATTACACAAGTAGTAGTACGGGACGCAGTGGTAAAGCACCGTCATTTGCTGGGTTTAAGAATTCTGATGCTTGGGAGGTAATCATAAACGATTACAAAGAAGAGACAGAAAAAGAAGACGCATCACAGGCGCGACTTTTTGATACACATACAGAACAACGCGTAAGCGATGAAAACGTCATCTCTCGTGAACGTTACACATTGGTCAATGGTCGTTATATATTGTCTCATATCAAGACAGGGCTGATGCTCATAGACCCTATACGTGCACACTGGAGGATATTGTATGAAAAACTGATGCACGACCTCACATCACGTGGTAGCCTTTCACAGCAGATACTATTTACTGTAACACTGGACCTTAATGCTACACAACGCATAATATTTGACCAGATGGAAGGCGAGTTATCACTATTGGGATTTCAGTTTGAACATCACGAGGGAGGAGAGATAACCGTCATAGGCGTTCCTGTAGGCGTAAAAGAAGGCGAAGTAGCTATTTTTATAGACCAAGTTATAGATGATTATAAAAATGACGCTCCTTCTTCTATATATGAGCGTCAGGAAAAAATAGCACGCAGCCTGTCATACTCTATGTGCATAAAACGCACCAACGGCATGTCATATGGAGAAATGGAAAGCATAGTTACAGAACTATTTGAATGTGCATCACCTTCTATCGCTCCCAATGGCAAGGCTACATTTATAAGAATAGATATAGACGAATTGGAAAAAAAATTTAATTAACCCTACCCTTATATGAGTTATCAAAATTTCTCCCCCAGGGGATATAGTATGCTCCCCGAAGGCATCAAGTATTTATTGGTTATAAACGGTATATGTTACTTGGCACAGAGCATGTTGGGTAATACTCCACTGGGACCGTTTATAGATAGCCTGGCTCTATACCAGCCTGGCAGTTCACAGTTCCATTTCTACCAAATCATAACAAGTGTCTTTATGCACGGCAGTTTTACACATCTGCTGTCCAATATGTTTGCACTGTGGATGTTTGGTACGGTGATAGAAAACATATGGGGAACAAGACGTTTTATACAGTACTATCTACTTACGGCCATAGGTGCTGGCGTGCTTTATCTTGGTGTTAATCAAATAGAGATATTTTTTGCGGCACGAGAACTTGTCAATAATGGTGGCACAGAAGCATTACTTCACGGGTTGCGTATGGCAGAAAGCACAGATACCGCCAACGAATTATTAGCATTTTTCCACACCCAATCTTATTTTCCAGTTGATGTAGCGAGTGATTATTACTGGATGTACCATATTCCTGTGGTAGGTGCTTCGGGAGCTGTGTTTGGCATACTGATGGCATTTGGTATGATGTTCCCAAACAGTATGATATACATCTATTTCTTATTCCCTATACGTGCCAAATGGTTTGTGATAATATATGGTGTATTGGAATTCATATCTGGAATATCTGGAGTACAGAGCGGCGTTGCACACTTCGCACATCTGGGAGGTATGATATTTGGTTACCTCATCATTAGATATTGGAGGAAAAAAGGATTGTGGTATAGATAAAACTTTTCACGAGAGAGATAATGGATAGAAAGGCTGCTGTATACGAATATCTGGCATCACGCGGGATAGAATATGAATCATATGAGCACCCTGCTGCTCCCACGATAGAAATAGCCAAGGAATACTGGAGAAACGACGGATCTATGCACTGTAAGAACCTTTTTTTCAGAAATAAAAAAGGAAACAGACATTACCTGGTACTATTGGACGGGGAACAAAATATGGCTATACACGATATGGAGGCTCGACTACATCAAGGCAAACTCACATTTGCCTCGCCCGAGCGTATGGAGCGTTATTTAGGATTGTGTCCTGGGTCTGTATCGCCATTTGGTCTTATAAATGACGCCGAACATCACGTTCACGTCTTTATAGACAGCAACATAGAAAACGTATCATCACTTAGTTTCCACCCCAACGACAATACAGCTACGGTGGTCATCTCGCTCCCAGAATTCTTAAAGTATATGGAGGGCGTGGGTAACAGCTATGAATTCATAGACCTCTATTGATACCACTTTACTTACCTATATCATACATACAGAAAAAGGTCGCACTTCGTGCGACCTTTTTTTGAGGTACCTGGCGGATTCGAACCGCCGTATACGGTTTTGCAGACCGGTGCCTAGCCACTCGGCCAAGGTACCCTCTCATAAAGCAATGCAAAAG
>JAFYKQ010000060.1 GCA_017537565.1 Flavobacteriales bacterium | reverse complement strand
GGATATACGTCTTTAACCACACGTTCCATCTTTTCTTTAAGAACCACATACATAGCATCTACCATACGAGATGACAACGCCTCTACACTACCCGCCGTGAAATCTTCCTCACTTATAGGACATTCCACCGCAAATGCTTCCAACACCCTACGACGGAATTCATCATACGAACCTCCGTTTTTCTCTTCATTTACTATCACATAGCAAGCGTCACTCATCATATTTGAAATATCCACCGATAGACGGTCTCCAAACAATGCGTGACGACGACGTGCATATACCACCTGACGCTGTGAATTCATCACGTTGTCATATTCCAACGTATGTTTACGAGAACCAAAATGGTTTTCTTCCACACGTTTCTGTGCTTTTTCCACCATATTGGTTATACGTTTATCCTGTATCACATCACCATCTTTAAGCCCCAGGAATGCCATAATCTTACCCAGACGTTCCGAAGCAAAAAGACGCATCAAATTATCTTCCAGCGAAATATAGAACTGTGATGTACCTGGGTCTCCCTGACGTCCAGCACGACCTCTCAACTGACGGTCCACACGACGCGAATCGTGGCGTTCTGTACCTATGATAGCAAGACCTCCCTTGTCTTTTACCTCCTGCGTAAGTTTGATGTCGGTACCACGACCAGCCATATTTGTCGCAATAGTAACAACACCCGGTTTACCCGCACGTGCCACTATCTCGGCTTCCTGCATATGGAGTTTGGCGTTGAGCACATTATGCTCTATCTTTCTCATACTCAAACGACGAGATATAAGCTCACTCACCTCTACCGATGTCGTACCCACCAGTACAGGACGTCCCTCCTCGTGCAATCGGGCTATCTCTCGCTCTATCGCATTGTACTTTTCACGTTTGGTACGGAACAACATATCTGCCTGGTCCACACGGGCTATTGGGCGGTTGGTAGGGATTTCTACCACGTCCAGTTTATATATTTCCCAGAACTCATTGGCCTCGGTCATAGCGGTACCCGTCATACCTGCCAATTTCTTGTACATACGGAAATAGTTCTGCAGTGTAATAGTAGCATATGTCTGGGTTGCTTTTTCTATCTTGACATTTTCTTTAGCCTCCAGTGCCTGGTGCAATCCGTCTGAATAACGACGACCTTCCATTATACGGCCTGTCTGCTCATCGACTATCTTGACCTCGTTATTCATTATCACATACTGCACGTCTTTTTCAAACAGCATATATGCTTTAAGCATCTGTGTAAGTATGTGCAAACGTTGGCTCTTGACACTGAAATCACGATACAACGCTTCGCGGGCAGCGTCTTTTTCGGACGGAGTAAGACTCTCGTCGTTCTTTATAGCCTCTATATCAACACTCAGGTCTGGAAGTATGAAATAGTTTTCATCGTTGTTATATTTTGACAACAATGCCACACCGCGGTCTGTAAGCTGGATAGTGTTTATACGTTCATCTATCGTGAAATAAAGGTCTTTGTCTATCGCAGGCATAAGACGGTTACCCAACTCCATATATTTGGCCTCGACAGTCTGCAGTAGGAGTTTGTTATTGCCTTCGCTCAAAAACTTGATAAGAGCAGTCGTCTTTGGCGCACCACGGAAGACACGGTACAGTTTGGCTCCACCGCCCTCACCGTCATCTGTATAAGAGTTATCACCCTCACTCAAAAGACGTTTTGCCTCTACAAATTCCTTCTGTATAAAACGTTTTTGTTCTGCCACTATCATCTCTACCTGTGGACGCAAGGCAACAAATTCCTCACTGTTATCTCCACCTACCATCTCTCCCGATATGATAAGCGGTGTACGCGCATCATCTATAAGCACGCTATCCACCTCGTCCACTATCGCATAGTTGTGTTCACGCTGTACCAGTTCATCGGCATCACGTGCACCGTTATCTCTCAAATAGTCAAAACCAAATTCAGAATTGGTACCATAAGTGATATCTGCCAGATATGCCTTTTTACGTTCTGGGCTGTTTGGCGTAGTGTTATCTATACAATCCACCGAAAGTCCGTGGAACTGGAATAGAGGTCCCATCCACGCAGCATCTCGTCGAGCCAGGTAGTTGTTCACCGTTACCACGTGTACACCCTTACCAGGCAGTGCATTGAGGTATATAGGCAGTGTAGCCACCAGTGTTTTACCTTCACCCGTTGCCATTTCGGCTATTTTACCCTCGTGCAGTACCACACCACCTATAAGCTGTACATCATAATGCACCATATCCCATCTCACAGCCGTACCAGCAGCGTCCCACGAAGTCGCCCACAGAGCCTTTTCACCATCTAGCGTAACATTTGGGTGAGTACCCGAAAGCTCACGGTCAAAAGGCGTAGCCGTAACTTCCAACATTTCATTAGTCGCAAAACGGCGAGCCGTTTCCTTAACCACCGCAAATGCCTCGGGCAGGATTTCTTTAAGTGTCTCTTCTGTAACACGATGAACCTCTTTTTTAAGTTCGTCTATACGAGAGAATATATTTTCCAGATTTTTAAGGCGTGTTTTTTCGTCTTGGTTTGACGCTCCTTCTCCCGATGTGTCACCTACTGCTTTTTGATTTTCTACATCGGCCTGTGATTGTAGAGTAGCGATTTCTGCCTCCAATGCCTCTACCGCCTCTTTTATACGAGTGCGGAATTCGGTCGTTTTGGCACGCAGCTGGTCATTGGATATAGACTTGAGGCTTTCACCATATGAAAGAGCACGGTCTATGTATGGACGTATAGCCTTGATGTCTTTGGCAGATTTATCACCAAAGAATACCTTCATTATCTTTTCTATAAGACTCATCTGTAATAAAAATGTGTGTTTTGTGTATTTATACTGATTTGGGTTTTTCAGAATTGCAAATATACGCATTTTAAGAAGAAAAACATAAAAAGATAAACCTAAAACTATATTCTTTATGTGAATGATTGTCAAGACCATAAATGTTTTATATATTTGCCTCAACCATTATATAACTCATAACATTTAACTTAAATATCTCCCGATATGAAAATCCTAACTTTTTTAAAATACGGGCTACTATTTGGAGCCGTGGGATTCTTGGTACAATACCACATATCCCGCCCCAACGACCAAGAAGCGACCGAAAGCACCACCACAACGTCCGCTTATAAAGATGTTTTCTATGCTGCATATACAGCATACTATCCTTCCAACATAAAAGCTGCCAAAGAAAAGACAGTACAATGTGCCGAGATTTTATACAAAAAAGACCTCGAAGAAGGCAAAACAACAGACGAATTCAAAGGCCTAACAGTAATATCATATTGTTTTGAGGCACTAGATGACAAACAATGGGAAGAAGAGATTACCCAGACAGACCGTCTGGCTCTTGCTATACCTGTGATATTTTCTATTCTAGTAATCATCGCAATTATAATATCCATACAGTTAGGATTCAGTTCTATACGACCACTAGATTTTGACAACGAAGCAGTAGCATTTAAAAAATAAGGAGGAAGAAATATGGCAAACTATAAAAACCCACAGAAAATTTCTTTCACCAGAGAGGAAGAAAAAAGATTTCGTCTGCTGTTCAATCAGTGGGGAGCATCGGTAGAAGGATACAATCGCAATGACCTGGGAGACTCCCTTAAAGTAATAGAAGTATGGGACTCTCCGCTATATAGGAGCGTCCTTAAAACGCAATATGATAAGCGTCTGCTTAAAAACACCTATGACCGTATCAAGGGCAGGATACCTTCACGCTCTACCGCCTGCCAAGAGTCTGATATAGACCGCTGGAAGATAGTGCCTTTACCCAATGATTTCACATCCAAAGACACTTTCTATAACATATCTGGTACAGATTACATCTCAGACTGCCCTACCTGCAATGCCACGGGTAAAGTCATTTGTCCAGAATGTGGTGGTAAAGGAGTAATAGAGCAAAAGATTACCATAAAAGAAGTGTGTCCCATATGCTATGGTCGAGGATATAAAACCGAAACCAAAGAATATTTTGATTATGAACGGGTATGGGACAATTATCAAGAAAAATATGTATTACGCCACGTAAGAAAAACACGAGAAGATAAAAAAACGTGTTACAAGTGCAATGGCACAGGAAAAGTAGAAACCTTTTCTTACAAAGAAATACCTTGTAAGACTTGTAATACGACAGGTAAAGTTATATGCGGTAGCTGTGGAGGAGACAAAAAGGTATTAAAATACTGGCAGTTACACCTTATACAATACACAAAAAATTATATAGATTATCTATTCCCTTCCCTGTTTTCACAGGACGAAATAGGAAAGATGAGTAAATTGATTGACGGGGATACTCCATGGAAGGTAATAGAGAGGGTACATATTGACCGAGATGATTTTAAACAAGCATCGCTTGACTCACGTCCCGTAGTAGGAGATATGCTTTCAAAACTACCCGTTTATATAGAACGCTCATCTCATACTGCTGTATGTTTCAGTGATGTTGAGCTGTGTGAATGCAGTGCCAAAACCGTTATATATGAAGTGGACGGAAATAGATTCAGCTGTATGATAGTAGGAGATAGCTGGAAACTATTTACAGTTACATCTCCTATGTCCCAAAAGATGGACGACCTTAAAACACGTGTAAACCACTACTGCAAAAAACGTCAGTTTGGGCAGGCTTGGGCGGTACTGCAAAAGGTAAACAAATATCCTCAAGCCGGCTCCAACGAAGCCTATATGCAGCAACAACTAGAAGAGAGAATGGCTACCTCTGCCAAATTTGGCATCAATCTATCGGTCGTGATATGTACTATGCTGTCTGCTCCCATATTCTACACACTATACTATCACTATGATTTCTTTGCACCATGGAGCACTTGGTTGATGGAAAAATGGGATATAACTCCAAAATTCATAATGGCTATATCTCTCGCCTTTGTGATGTATAAGGGAATGAAATCCCGCAAATCAAAAATACCGGCATTTACATACAGGGTAGCTTCATCTACTATGAGATTTATAAGAGGTTTCATTCTAGGCATATGGAACTTTATAATCTACTCTATGATAGCACTGCTATTATCATACACAGGAGTATCTGTTCTAGCAGCAGGAGCTATATTTTTGGTTACATATATCATCGCTATGATTATAATACTTATAGCAGGAATCTTTTAAGACATCACAATACTTCCAGTACATAAAACAAAAGAGCAGACGTACGTCTGCTCTTTTTTATCTTCAATGTGCTACAAGGCTACACCCTACCACACTTTTCTGCCATACTATGTATTTTTCTTTTTGAAAAGACCTTTTACCTTATCAACACCGCCTTTTAAAAGGCCTTTTGGATTATTTTTCACATCTCCAGCAGCATCTTTCATAGGTTTTTTATCTGAAAGGATATAAGTCATCTTCAATGTCTTTCCTCCTTCCCCTGGCATAGTCTGTGTAAGAGTCATTTTGCCGTTGGCATCTGTAACAAATACCACACTGCAATACTTTCCTCCACCTACCGATTTGGTATAATAAACATCAAACGTCTTCTTACCACCACTCTCCTTAAAGTTTTTCATAGGACATTTTGTTTCATCTTCGCTGTCTGAATCCAGGAAAAAATATTTAGCACTCCAGTCTATCTTAAAAAAGCTTTGACTAGGATACTCTTCTCCCTCCTGTTCTACTACATAGTAGGTAGTCCACTGTGCCGATGCATATGACACTGTAAAGAATGTCATCAATGCTATTAAAAACAACTTTTTCATTGTCGTATTATTTTTATGATTAAACCAAGTATTTTATTGAACATTTATGACAAAAGTATGCATAATTTTTCAAAACAAATCATCTCACAGTAAAAATAAACACATTTTTTTACCACATAAAAAAAACGGCAAAGTCCATAGACTTTGCCGTATAAAATAATTAGATTCAAATACTTAGTAAATCAGTACTCCTCCTCGTTCCACAGAAAATCGTCATCTGTGGGGTAATCTGGCCAAAGCTCTTCCATAGATTCATACACCTCGCCTTCGTCCTCTGTCGCTTGTAGATTTTCCACTACTTCTAGAGGGGCTCCCGTACGTATAGCATAGTCTATAAGCTCGTCTTTGGTCGCTGGCCAAGGAGCGTCTGAAAGATACTGTGCCAATTCAAGTGTCCAATACATATTTTCTTACGTTTTTGATTATTTAGGTTTCTCTGTATTTTAGCGGTGCAAAAATAATTCTTTCTACCAATTAACCAAACATATAAAGTGTTATTTTTCTATAAGTGAGGCAAATGGGATAATTACATCATAACCCTTGCTCTTAAAGTACTCTGGGGCATCTTTTCCCGTAGCCATATAGAAATCTCCTCCCCAAGCACCCAAACTTTTAACACTTCCCGTGGTAAAATCTTGGAATTTTTGCGTCTTGATACTCTCTATTTCTATCAAAGATGACATTATTTTTTCGTGTTCATCTATACATTCTTCAAATGCCGACAGGCTTCCCGCCTTTAACATCTTTCTACCTATTTCATCTATGGCAGGAATAACCGCACGACGCTTATCACTAGATAGTGTACGATATGCCTTTATACCATCACGTGAGTTCTGTTTCTGCCCGCTGTAAACAAAATATATATCATCGGCATACGAAGGTTTGAAATCTACGTCCTCCCACTGTGGGTTACCATCTATTCTATTGTAAAGCAACCCATTATATCGCGAAGGGTGAGCCGCAGCTATGTCATATCCGCTACCAGTAAATGCCCCGTCCAGCACATCATAAGGATCCACTTCTGCCCAACGTGCCAAGGTATATATAAGCGATGATGAACTGCCCAATCCCCACGAAAGGTCAAACTCACTCTCCACACGTGCAGTAAAACCAGCTATGTTAAACTCTGGATTTTTTTCTATACATACTTTAAGGAAAGAAGACAGACGTGCCGACGTAGCCATATCTGTAGCCGACATCACATCTCCCGCAGGAGAAAACACACCCCAAAACCATTCGTTACCACTATGGTCTATACTATCCCATAACAGAGCCTTTTCCATATCTGGGCTAGGTGTCACTATAAGACGTTGCCCTACACGCGTACGTAAAGCCAGCGAAGTAGCTCCGTCCAGTACAGTGTATTCGCCAGTAAGCATCAGTTTGCCGTGACCGTAAAACTCCTTTTTCATCGCTCTGGATAATGTTTAATTTCAAAATTACTGCCGTCCCACACTCCATAACTGTCATACGTGAGCCAATCACCAAGATTTACATATCTGGCTCCTCCCTGAAGCGTCTTGTCTATGAGCAGATGACGATGCCCAAATACAAAATAATCATATTTATCCCCTCTTGCCAACGTATCGCGACAGTAGAGACACAACCACTCCTTATCATCTCCCATATATATCTTATCCCCCGTACCTGTTGCCGTACGAGAACGACGCGAGAAATAATCTGCTATTCCCACCGCCCAATCTGGATGCAGAAGGTGTGAAAAGAGCCATCGTGCTACACCATTCTTAAAGAGAGCCTTCATTGCCTTGAATTTGTGGTCGCCTGGGCCCAGTCCATCGCCGTGTCCTACCAAAAATCTACACCCCGATATTTCAAATTCCACGGGGTCGTGGTACTGGCGTACCCCCAGATGTTCCACCATATAATTATTTGACCACATATCGTGATTTCCCGTAAAGAAATAAACAGGGATACCATTATCTGTATAACGGGCTATGGCTGCCATCAGCCGTATATAACCGCGAGGGACTACTTTTTTCCATTCGTACCAGAAGTCAAACATATCCCCACACATTATAAGGGCTGCACACGTATCACGCATCTCGTCCAGCCAAGCGACAACTTTCTTTTCTTTCTCTATCGTACGCAAACTGCCTCCTATACCCAGATGAGTATCTGATATGAAATATACTTTCTTTCCCTCTTCTAAATCTATCTTTATCTTTTCCATCTATAACTTATTTAACATATAAGTCCCCATCTATTCGTTATCACTGGCACACCATTCGGCATAGGAAGTGGCGGTCTCGTGCAGACGCAAACGATGCAGCGTAACACCTTCTGGCAACGAAGCTTTTATCTTTCCCGCAAGGTCTGAAAGCAACATCTCACACGTGGGAGGATATGGGCACTCCACTATCTTCATACCCACACCTTTACCTGCAAGCGATGTACGTATATCTGCCTGTGGAGATAAATTATACACCATCAGGCTATGGTCCAAAGGTTCTATAACGTGGCGGTTTACTATCTCTTTGAGATAAGAAAAGTCCATCACCATACCGTTTTTTGGGTGATTTATATCACACACAGGACTACCCTTTACCGTAACAAATAGTCGGTATGAATGCCCGTGTATGTTGGAACACTGCCCATCATAGTTATAAAGGGCGTGTGCTGCTTCAAATGTAAATTCTTTGGTAACGCGTATTACAGACATAATATATCACCGAGCATAGATTTATGATGCTCTGTTTGCAAATGTAATAAAGAGTTTTGGATTTACCTCTATCGGCAATAAAATAGAGTGTTTTTTAAATATCTATTCTCACCGTAAAAAAAATCACAGGTATGTATCTCCACCCTCACAGTCTGCATAACCCTCTCCCACGTTCACCACTTCTTCTACCTGTGGAATGTATTTTTTTATACTTCCTTTTACAAGTGTGGAAAGAGTAACTTCGCTCATCATACAACCTGCACACACACCCATAAGAGAGACATACACCACGCGGGCATCACCAGATACTCCCACCAGACGTATATCCCCACCATCACCTAGCAAAACAGCACGGACGTCATCTATTCCGTGCTGTGCTAGCGTTTTATAATCTTGCGTGTTATCCATTTATCATTGGAGTGATTTTTCGGCATATAGGACTATGCTGTCTGCCACATCAGAAAAAGCACGAGCCATAGGGCTATCATCTACTAGTGCGATAGGCTGTCCTGCATCGGCCGCCTCGCGTATAGACTGCACAAGTGGTATCTCTCCCAAGAATGGAATACCATAATCCTCTGCCAAGTTCTTACCACCGTGTTTACCAAATATATAGTATTTGTTTTCTGGCAATTCGGCAGGAGTGAAATATGACATATTTTCCACTACACCTATCACCGGCACGTTTATATTGTCATTGCGGAATAGCTCTATACCACGCTGTGCATCGTTAAGAGCTACATTCTGTGGGGTAGTTATAACGATAGCTCCCGTAAGTGGAAGTGCTCCTGTAAGAGTAAGGTGTATATCTCCCGTTCCAGGAGGCATATCTATAAGTAGAAAGTCAAGTTCTCCCCACACTGTTTCAAATATCATCTGTTGAAGAGCCTTGGTAGCCATAGCTCCACGCCAAGCCATCGCTTGACCTGCCTTGGCAAAAAAGCCTATCGATTGTAGTTTTACGCCATAGGCTTCGATAGGTGCCATCATATCTTTATCACCCTCACGCACTGCGACAGGCATAGCGTCTTCCACGTTAAACATTATAGGCATAGATGGGCCATATATATCGGCATCTACTAGTCCCACTTTATAACCCTTACGAGAAAGTGCTATGGCCAGGTTTGCCGAAAGAGTAGATTTACCTACACCACCCTTACCCGATGCTATAGCGATGATATGTTTTACACGAGATATAGAAGTTTCAACCGGTGCTATCTTATCATCGGCTGGTTTTTCACTACCTACATGTACAGTGATACGAGCCTGTGGGTATAGTTTTTCTATGAGATAAATGATTTGGTTTTCTGTCTTACGACGCATATTCATAGCAGGAGAAAATATAACCGCCTCTATATGAATAGCATCATCTTCTATCATTATATCACGAATACCTCCTGCATCTACTATATCCATAGATGTACTAGGCATCATAATAGGACGCAAAGCCTCCAATATCTTTTCCTTTTCAATATTCATTTCTTTATCTTTTAATGTTATTTTTCAATCATTTCTCTACAAATCAAACACCGAACGACGAGGTTTGAAAATCAAATCTTTTATCTTGAGCAGTCCTGCCAGCAACAGATACACCACAAACGAAGCCCCCAATGTAAAAAACGCACTATATATCATAAAAGAACGCATACTATTGGTTCTCATAGACATACGAGCAGCCAGACGAGAGGAAACTCCCAGTCCATAACGCGAGGCATATCGTCTTATAATCTGTGTCATAGGATAGTGAATGACGGTGATGATTTTGGGCCTCAAAAATAATCAACAAATTTCTAATTAAAAAGTCTTATGATTTATTTTTGTTTGTATATTTGCCCGTCATTTGAAAAGAACCCAATCCATAATACATAGTAACATTTTATTTAATTTTTAATTTTTACATCTTTTTTTAATGAAAATTTTTGTAGCAAGACTATCCCAAAGCACTACATCAGAATCTTTACAGATGCTTCTGGAACAATGGGGAGAGGTAACTTCTTCCAAAGTCATTATGGACCCACAGACAGGCCGTTCCAAATGTTACGGTTTTGTAGAAATGAGTGATGATGAAAAAGCCGCTCAAGCCATCGCCGAACTAGAAGGTGTGGAATATGAAGGTTCTGTAATCACTCTTAAAGAGTCTGTACCTCACGAAGAGTACAAAAAGACTCACCCTTCTACCCCTGCCCCACAGAAACAGTTCCGTCCACGACAGGTAAATTATCGTCCTGCTCAACGCAAGGAGAGAAGTGAAAGACCTTACAACCCACAGGGTGAAGGTCAGTACACACGTCGTGAGGGAGGATATGTTCCTCGTCAAAATGGAGGCGAATACAACCAACGTCCAAACAACGGCGGGTATCGTCCACGTCAGAACAATGGTGGATACCGTCAGCAACAGAATAACAACGGGTATCGTCCACGCCAGAACAACGGTGGGTATCAGCAGCGTCCATATCAAGTAAGGGATAACGCCCCACAGCGTCCTTACCGTCGTTATGACAACGAAAATACTACTCCTAGCGAAGAGTAATATACCATACCTTAAAAAAAGGGAGTTGCCGCGGCAACTCCCTTTTTTTTAATTATCACTACTATTTAAATTTGGCACCAGAGCCTCTCTAAGTAGCCGCCCACCGCTCGTCCCATTGACATTAAAAACGCACGCAGGATAGCCAGACAAAATACGACCGAGACCTCATATCCGTAGCTTGTTAGACGAGCGTAGCGAGGCTAATAAAGCGAAGTTTGAGTGTGGGGAAACCCCGCTATCACCGCCAGGAGAAAGAATTTAAGTGATTTCATGGCTGTACGTTTTTTGATTATTTGTATGCGTTATATTTACGATGTAAATCGTAAGAATTTTGTGCAAAAAAAACATTCCCCGTAAAAAAATTTGCTTTTTTATAGCATAAAAATCCAGAAAAATACCGTACATTTATAAGCAAACAACAACCTTAAACCAATGAAAACACTAGCTATGATACTACTTTGCCTTTTTGCATCTCCTGGCGAGGAAACAGCTGGAAATAAAAATTTTGACATAGAAAAATACATGGGCCGTTGGTACGAAGTAGCGCGCTTTGACCACTGGTTTGAACGAGGACTCTCCCACGTCAAGACAACATACACCCTGGAAGACGACGGCAAGGTGCGTGTAGAAAACAGCGGTGTACGTCCAGATGGAAAGATAAAAACAGCCATAGGTCGTGCCAAAATGGCCGATGATGGGAATCCGCTACATTTGAAGGTATCGTTCTTCCTGTGGTTTTATTCAGACTATATCATTCTGGATTTGGACCCAGAATACCGTTATGTTCTCATAGGCTCTTCCAGCGATAAATACCTATGGATACTATCCCGAACACCATCACTTACAGACGATGTAAAAAATCATTTGCTCAATACTGCGAGAGAAAAAGGATATGACACATCACGTCTTATGTGGGTAGAACAGGAGTAAATAACATAACACACATCATATAAGGCTTTAACATTAAAATCTGTATCATTATCCCATATTTTGTCGTATCTTTGTGCGTACAAAAGGGATATGCACAGAAAGGTTTTACACATAGTGTCTTGGGGACTATTGGCATTGGCTACACTGCTAATGCTCGCTCCTACTGTCATACCTCATCATCACGATGGGGCTGCAGTATGTTTCTGTGCCAATTCTTGCTCTCACTCCTGTGATTCTCATTCACATAATCACTCCACACATACAGATACAGACGCTCCTTGCACACTATCTATCAATTACTATTCGCCAGACATAGAACGCAAGGACAAAATCATAGAGAGCATTACCATAGAGGACAGTGATGATGAATCCTGTCATTTACATATAGATTTCTACTATTTAGAGAATTACAACCATAACATCATCACTTGTTTTTATAACACTCTGCCATATGATGACACATATCATATATACCACTCTCCTACGGGTGATATATATGGATTGAGAGCTCCTCCTGTTTTTTCATAGCTTATATTTACCTCCCTACGGCAGGGAGGACACATCATATTTATACACAAATCATATCTTTTTATCATAGCAATGAAAAAATTTATTATAGTCTTCACTGCTCTATGTGTAGCAGCCTGCGGAGGCACCAATACAAGCACTCACTCTCACGAGGGACACGACCATTCTTCTCACACTCACGAGACTCACTCTCACGAGACTCACTCTCACGAGGGGCATGACCATTCTTCTCACGCTCACGAGACTCACTCTCACGAGGGGCACGACCACGCTGCTCATAGCCACAATGAAGGTGAGATAACCTTTACCGCTCACGAAGCTTCGCTGGGTAGTTTTGCCACACAGGTGGTAAGTCGCAACCATTTCCACCCCGTTATAAAGACAGCTGGTAGAATAATCACCACTCCTCAGGGGGCGACAGTAGTTACAGCACCTGCCACTGGTCTTGTGAGATTTAACAACAATACGGCTCGTGGTTCTATGGTAAATGGCGGCAGCCCTGTTATGCGTATAGCGGCAGATAACACTCAGGGTGCATCGGTAGCTACAATAGAGGCCGACTATAAACTATGGACAGCCCGTATGCAACGTGCCGATAGTCTTATCACAGACCATATCATATCCCAAGACACATATGACGCTACACGCGCCGAATATGACAAAGCACGTATGGCTTACGAGTCCATCAATAAAAACACAGGAAAAGAAATAGCTGTAAAAAGCCCTATGAGTGGGTTTATAAAAAACATAGCAGTAGAAAATGGTGATTATGTGGAAAGAGGAACAGCTCTTTTTGAAGTGGTTAAAAACACCCGCGGACGTATAGAAGTCGATGTTCCACAGAAGTATTTTGACAAACTGGCACAGATAACATCGGCTGTATTTATAACTACGGCAGGTAAAAAATATGACACTGCTACACTGGGCGGTAAAGTAATCACTTATTCCAAGAGCGTATCTGGTGCTGGACTGCTTTCACTCATCATAGAGTACGACTCTACGGGAGATATTCCAGAAGGAGCCTTTGCCGATGTATATCTACGCGTAGACTCGGCTTTTGAAACTATAACCATACCTGCACAATCCATCACAGAAGAACAAGGCGAATACTTTGTATATGTAAAGACTTGCAGTGACAGCTACCGCAAACAACCTGTAGTGATAGGTATGACAGATGGTGTAAACGTAGAGATAAAGAGCGGTCTTAAAGCTGGCGAAACAATAGTTACAGCAGGTGTCTATCGTGTAAAATTGGCTGGGAATACAGGTGCTATACCTCACAGCCACGAACACTAATGTTTTTCCATTTTCATTCACATAAACGGAAAAAGAAATGCTCAACAATATCATAAAATTCAGCATAAAGAACCGCATATTCATTCTCATAACATCGGCATTGCTCACGATAGCGGGAGTATATACCACACAGAGAATGGACGTAGATGTGTTCCCAGACCTTAACGCACCGACGGTTACCGTTATGACCGAAGCCAAAGGTCTAGCTCCAGAAGAAGTAGAACGCGTGGTTAACTTCCCACTGGAAACAGCTCTTAACGGTGCTACGGGTGTACGTCGTGTACGCTCCAGTGCCACGACAGGATTTTCTGTGGTATGGGTAGAATTTGACTGGGGAATGGACATATACCGTGCCCGCCAGATAGTATCAGAAAAACTATCCACACTAGTAGATGCATTCCCTGCCAGCGTAGGTACTCCTACTATGGGACCACAGTCATCTATACTTGGCGAGATGTACATAGTGGCTCTCACCTCACCCAAAGGCGAGGTATCTATGGAAGAATTACGCACGCTGGGAGACTGGACATTCCGTCCACGACTTATGTCTGTACAGGGTGTTGCCCAAGCAACAGTCATAGGTGGTGATATAAAAGAATACCAGATACTTTTCTCTCCAGAAAAGATGAACTACCATGGCGTAACACTGGACGAACTACTGGACGCCACACGAGAATTCAACGAAAACTCCATAGGTGGTATTCTATACCAGTGGGGCAACGAATACATAGTAAGAGGACTGGTATCTACCACACATACAGAAGATATAGCTCGCTGTGTGGTTAAAAGTGTAGATGGTTCTCCTGTAACGATAGGTGATATAGCAACGGTTAAAACTGGAGGCAAGAGCCCTATACTGGGGCTGGCATCAGAAAAGACAGTACCTGCCGTACTGGTAACCATAACCAAACAACCAGCTACCAATACCATAGAACTCACATCGAGACTAGATGCTGCGGTAGATGAAATATCGTCCAAACTACCCGATGGTGTTCACGTATCGACAGATATATTCCGTCAGGCAGATTTTATAAACCACTCTATAAACAACATACAGAGAGCTCTTATAGAGGGGGCTTTATTTGTCGTGGTGGTACTGTTCCTATTCCTTATGAACGGCCGTACGACCATCATATCACTCGTGGCATTGCCTCTATCGCTACTAGTTGCGATACTTGTGATGCATATGATGGGACTTACTATTAACACGATGAGTCTAGGCGGTATGGCCATAGCGATAGGTTCGCTGGTAGATGATGCCATTATAGACGTTGAAAACGTGTATAAACGTCTCAAGGAAAACCATCTGCTCCCACCAGAGGAACGCAAAGGAACGCTAAACGTCATATATGACGCATCGGTAGAGATACGTTCATCTATCGTGAGTGCTACTATTATAACTATCACGGCTTTTATACCACTATTTTTCCTAAGCGGCATGGAAGGCCGTATGCTCATTCCGCTGGGTATAGCATTTATAGTATCTCTAGCCGCATCTATGGTAGTGGCTATGACTATTACTCCTGTGTTGTGCTATTTCCTTCTCAAGGGAGAAAAGAGTATGAAACGTTCAGAAAAAGAACCTCCTGTTTCGGCCTTTGTAAAGAAATGGTATGAAAAATCTCTTATATGGGTACTACATCACAAGAGAATATGTATGGGTACGATGGCTGCAGTACTTATAGTGGCGGTATGTATAATGACTCAACTGGGACGCAGTTTCCTTCCTGCTTTTAACGAAGGTTCGTTGAGTATAGGCACCAGCACATTACCAGGTATAGACATACACCAGAACGACAGTATAGGACGCATCATAGAAAAGAAACTCCTCTCTATACCCGAAGTCAAAACCGTTAGCCGTAAGACAGGTCGTGGAGAACTGGACGAACACGCACTAGGTGCCAACGCATCAGAACTGGAAGTTCCTTTTGAACTTAAAGACCGTTCTCGTGCCGAGTTTTTTGCTCACGTACGACATACACTTTCAGACATACCGGGTGTAGCCATAGAGGTAGGACAGCCTATCTCTCACCGTATAGATGCTATGCTATCGGGTACTAGTGCCAACATTGCCATCAAGATTTTTGGTGATGACCTCAACACTATGTATCGCATAGGGCAGGATATACAGAAAAAAATAAGCGGTGTAGAGGGTATAGCAGACGTAAACCTGGAACCACAGATAGAACGTGCACAACTCACCATAGTTCCCCGCCGAGATATGTTGGCCAAATACGGCATAGCAATGTCTCACTTTAAGGAATACATAGACATAGCACTGGCAGGGCGTGTGGTTTCAAACGTCTATCAAGGCAGCCGAGTGTATGACATCACGGTCAAGGCCGAAGACGCTTCGCGTGCAACGATGGAGAGTATCGCTTCTATGTACATAGACACGCCTATGGGTAAAGTTCCACTAGACCAGATATGTGAAGTGCGTAGCACGGCAGGGCCCAATACTATCTCTCGTGAGAATGTACGTCGCAAGATAGTTCTTTCGGCCAACGTTGCAGACGGAGACTTAGGTGGTGCAGTAGAAAAAATACAAGATATAGTAAATACACAGGTTTCAATGCCAGAAGGCTACCACGTGGAATATGGAGGACAGTTTGAAAGCGAACGTCAGGCTTCGCGCACACTGATGCTTACATCTATTTTCTCTCTGTTGGTAATCTTTATGATGCTATACCAGCAATTCAAGAACTTAAAAATTTCGTCACTCATAATGCTCAACATGCCATTTGCTCTTATAGGTGGAGTGATGGCTATATGGTTGAGCAGCGGCATTATAAGCATACCTGCCATCATAGGTTTCATATCACTATTTGGTATCGCTACACGTAACGGCATACTACTTGTGAGCCGTTATGGTCAGTTACAGAAAGAGGGAGAAAATCTTTATAATGCCGTACTGCACGGTTCTCTAGACCGTCTTAACCCTATACTTATGACGGCACTCACATCGGCACTGGCACTTATACCACTGGCCATAGGCGGAGACCTACCTGGCAATGAAATACAAAGCCCTATGGCAAAGGTTATACTGGGTGGACTTCTATCCTCTACCCTTCTCAACGACTTTATCATACCCATAGTTTATATTTGGACACAGAAAAACAGAAAAGAAAAATGCGTAAAATCTATACAACTATCATAACATTTGCCTGTATTATTTCTCTCTATGGCCAGCACAGCAGCGAGAGCATATTGCGTGCAGTGGAAAGTCAAGGTGTACATATAGCTGCAGCTCGTGCCAAAGAAGAACTTACGGACAAAGAAGCCCACGTAGGAAACACTCTGCCAAATCCCGAAGTAGGATACACTCGTCTATGGGGAGCTGGTGTCGCTGGCACGCAGAGCGAATTTACCGTAGCACAAGGATTTGATTTTCCTACCGCATATTTCCAACGCAACAAGATAGCTATGCTTAAATCATCGTCTGCATCATATGATTATATGGCAGAACGTATGAACACTCTACTGGAAGCACAACTGCTCATCATAGAGATAAAACGACTGCAAAACCTACTAGAAGTAGACAGTTTGCGTTATACAGATGCTCTCGCGGCTCAACAGATGAGTGAGAAACGTCGCGAGAGTGGTAGCATATCGGCTCTGGAAGAAAACAAAGTCTCTATGCAGATGCTCGCCGCTATGCAACACCTCTCCCGCAATCAATCTCTACTGGATAAAGCCTGCACACGTCTTTCATACATAAGCGGGATAGAGATTACTCCTACGGTCAATATCATCACAGGCACGACGATGGAAATACCATCACTGGACAGTCTTAAACACTTGATGAAAGAAAAAGACCCCAGACTACTTTCAGGCAAGGCCAGACTTTCTGTAAGTGAAAAAGAAAAATCATTGTCCACGTCTATGGCATTGCCTAAATTCAGTGCAGGATACAAACACGCCTCTGCCGATGGAGCCAAATTTAACGGAGTAATGCTGGGCATAAGCCTTCCTGTATGGGAGAGCCGTCATACTATATCTGCCGCCAGACTACAGATAGAGGAAAGCCGTAGAGAATTATCTCTTATGGAAAACGAGATAGAAAGCGAGATAGAGAGTATGTATAAAGAAGCTATCTCTCTTCAAAAACTCCTCACCGCCTACCACGCCGATGCGTTTGGAAAGAAGAACAGCATACTATTACGCAAGGCATTGCAGTGGGGAGAAATAAGCATACTGGACTATTTCACAGAACTGGAAACAGTTTACAGTACCAGCGAAGGCTACCTGCAGGCTCTATATGACTATGCCAGTCTATGTGCCTGCCTTAACAAGTACACATTGTAAAACAGTATGGAAGAAAAGGAAAGATGGGATAAACGTTCACGACTACTGCTTAAAGACAGCGGCGTGGAAAAACTATCATCGGCACGTGTGCTGGTGGTAGGGCTGGGAGGTGTAGGTGCATTTGCGGCAGAGTTTTTGGCACGTGCAGGTGTAGGCAGTATGACGATAGTCGATGCCGATACTGTCTCTACGACCAACATCAATCGTCAGCTACTGGCACTACATTCTACCGTTGGTAGTAGCAAAGCCCATCTTATGGCAGAACGTTTACGCGACATAAATCCAGACATAGAACTATGTGTGGTAGAGAAATTTCTACGGCCAGATGACGCAAGAGACATAATAGACACATCATATGACTATGTGGTGGACTGCATAGACAGCATATCTCCCAAACTGGCACTTATATATTCGGCACAGGAAAAGGGAGTACCGCTGGTAAGTGCCATGGGTGCAGGAGGACGTCTTGACCCTACTATGGTACGTGTGGCAGATATTTCCCGTAGTCGTAACTGTCCGCTGGCACGCAACATTCGCAAACGTATAAGACAGGAGACCGGTCGCCACGCTCGCGGTTTTACAGCCGTATATTCAGAAGAACTGGCAGATGAGAGCAGTATGGAACTGGTAAGTGGCGAGGAATTTAAACGTTCGTGCTATGGTACGGTTTCATATATGCCTGCAACGTTTGGGCTGTATGCTGCATCACACGTTATAAGAGAATTACTCAAAAGATAAAAAAAGATTGCTATATGGAAAAGAATGAAAAAATGAGCGAGGATTTAAGTATGGAACGTCGCGTGTATGAAAAATACACACTGGACGAAGCTCACGTTACAGACAATCCTATGGAGCTATTTCAGAACTGGTATCACGATGCAGACTCCTGCCCAGATATAGAAGAAGCAAATGCTATGACACTATCCACGATATCTCCATCGGGGACACCTCGTGCACGTGTGGTACTGCTTAAACGTTTCTCTTGGGAAGGTTTTTATTTTTACACAAACTATCATAGCACAAAGGGGCATTCGATAGAGTTGCACCCAGATGTATGCCTATCGTTTTTCTGGGATTCACAGGAACGTGCCATCATTATAGAAGGCCGTGCCGAAATGGCACCGAGTGAAGTGTCTGACGGATACTTTATGACTCGTCCTCGTGGTTCAAGACTAGGGGCTTGGGCGTCACAACAGAGCAGTATAGTCCCATCTCGAGAATATCTAGATGGGGAACTCGCTAGATACGAAACAGAATTTGAAGGTAAGGAAGTTACCCGTCCTGAACATTGTGGTATGTACATAGTGCGTCCTCGTGTGATAGAGTTCTGGCAGGGACGTCCAAACCGTATGCACGACCGTTTGCGTTACACGCTAGACGAGCAGACATACCTGTGGAAGATAGAGCGTCTGGCTCCTTAATCATTTGACGATAAAACGAGAAGTATAACTCTCACCATTTATCCCTTCTATGCGTAAGATATATATCCCGCGTGGAAGGGATTTTACATCTATGGGCAGGGTATGTCCTGTATCACATTTACTGCCTGCACTATCATAGATGGTCCATCGCTTACATAGTTTATCTTCTATTTCCACATATAGGAGGTCTGATGTAGGATTGGGATAGAGTGTGATAGTCTTTTCATTGTCATAGGGGATATCCTCCCTGTCGTTATCCTTAAACAGCAGAAATCCTCCCGCTGCACAACCTACCACCATATAGCTATCTCCTACCATAGACACATACCGTGTCGCAGTAGCGTTTTTACCAACACTATACCCTATCACATCTTCATCTATAAGCCTCATATCACCATCATATAACTCATAGAGTGCTACACTCCCTCCACGCAATCCCAACAGCATATAATCCCTGCCTTGTTTCCTGTAAAAAGCAGGAGACAGTGTATTTCCCTGCCCTGCATACATAGAATAATCCACCCCTGCCCACACTTGTGATACTATCTCATAATGAGGAGCCGTACGTGTCCCCCTGTTACACAGCAGGTACAAGCGACCAGTACTGCCTCCCACCACTATATCCAGAAGTCCGTCTTCATCTACGTCCCATAAGGCTGGCATAGCATTATCCCCCACATCTACTCCACACAGATAGTACCTATCCACCACATAGGTACCGTCTTTTCTTCCTATGAGCATATGCACATAACCTTCGCCATCACCTATTATCATATCCAGTATACCATCACTATTCACATCGCCAAATGCAGGGTGTAATGCCTCTCTCCTCCACGATGAAAAACCTCCATAGTCTTCATCTATAAGTGTGAACGATGTCTTATCCCCTATGCTCGTATTTTTATAAAGAGAGAGTCGTGATGTGTATGTTCCCCCCTTGTTATAATATCCATATGTAGAAAGTATCATATCTTCGCGACCATCACGGGTAACATCGGCAAATGTAGCACGAGAACATTCGCCTACATCTATCATATCCTCTACCAGAAAACTATTATTCTGCAACTCAAACCGTTTTACAGATGTAGAACTTACGTTTTTATAAAGCCAAACATTGTTATGGTTTTCACTACCCGTAACTGCCGGTGCGACGATAAGTTCTTCGCTGCCGTCGTGGTCTGTATCTACGGCATAGAACGCTGGAAGATTTTCTATATGAACAGGGTTATCTTCGACAGGGAAATGTGCATCACAACGTGTCATACGTGCATATACACTTGACCCTGTGTTATAGACTACCGTGGCATTGGGGAAGGACAGCTCTCCCATTATGATATCTTTAAGACCATTACCGCTTACGTCCATCGCCAGCAGAGCCGACCCTAGATGCATCATTCGCGTGGGAGGCTTTTTTTTCATACTATCACTCCCTCGACACACGTCCAGATAGATATCATTGGACGTATAGGACTGGGCAAAACCACCCCAGCAGTAATCCTCACGAGTAAACACCAGCGGTGAGACTTGCCTAAAGTATTCCAGTGTCACACCCTGTGGCAGTGCCGTCGTGAGTCCAAAACACAAAATATCTGGGCGACCATCGCCATCTATATCGCTTATGGCGGGAATGTCTTGATAGTTTACATTTATGTTTATATCATAGCCTCCCTGCCCTGCGGTCTTGATGGCATCTCGTGTGACGATACCATCGGGCGTATTATAATCAAATGTCTCTTTCTCCCATAGCAATGTATCACGGCCACCTACCCTGCTCCACAGTTCTATACCCAGCACATTAAAAGCAAATATATCTTTGAGTCCATCACTATCGTTGTCAACTAGTAATGCCCAGTTACGCAATGGTGGAAAAAATCTTTCATACTGTGGCTCATAACGATACGTCCCATCTTTATAGACAAATGTACGTATCACGTCTCCGTCCCGTTCAAATGCCACTATATCCTCCAGCCCATCACCATCTATATCCATAGAGGAGAATTGAGGGTAATTCATTCCTCCCGCCCAAGCCATCATTAGAGGTCTACCGTCCTTTATGACCTCTATCTCTTGCACCTGCACCCAGTGTTTATCCTGCGGTAAAACAACCGTACACAGTCCACAGAACAATATCGTCATATAGTTTTTCATCTGCTTTAATTTAAGAATTTTACATCATAGTTTTAAACTATGACGATATTTATATTTTAAGACCTTAACCTTGATAAAAAAACAGATAAAATGCGTAACTTTGCCTACTGCTTAAATAGAAAAAGACGGTCAATTATTGTCATAGACAAACCATAAATAATATGCTGAAAACCAAAACACAAGTTATCTCTACTGCGTTTATCATCTATGTGATGTATATAGCGGGATTCCTATGTGTATTTTCTCACATACATTACGGCATATTCTTTTATGCCACAGCATTTTGTTATGCTGTGGGATTTTACATGTGGATATCTACATCTGAATGTCAATCATATTCACAAGCTAAAAAATCAGCCAAAAAGCTTTTCGCCCCAAAAAACCAGAAATACAAATCTGATACTGCATACGCCGCTGCATCTCTTATCTCTATAATCGTGTTGCTCATATCCATATCACTGCCATTATGCGGTATGTGGGCAAACCAAAACGGGATATATGACATAGGCTGGATATTACAGATACTTATATTCATAGTGGGTGCGGCTATGTTATACATATGTCCTATGGCATATGAGATGATAGGCGATTATCAGTTTTTAAACCCCGAAAAAAAGTCTTCTACATCACATAACACAAGCACATCAGTTTCAGATGCATTGGCTGGTATGTATAAAGCTTGGAAGGCAGCAGGAGAGCCTACTCTGCACTCCCCACAGTTATCTGATGAGACTAAATCTAGCATTAACAAGGCCTGCTCTGTTTTCAGAAAAAAATCTTGGGTATCACAGAATGCTTATAACGAAGCTATAAAAATAGTAGATAAAATTCTTATAGACTCCCTGGGAATAAATGCATACAAAATATCACACGATGCAAGCCTATCCAAAGACCTTCATGCGAGTGAAAATGACCAAAAAAACATAGACAACATCATTTACCAGAGGCTTAAAGATGGCTATAATTTAGTTACTTTCTGTAAAAAACATGATTTTAAATACATAAAATACAACATAAGCAACCCTACCGATAAATTTATAATAAACGTCTTAGAACAACTGGACTATGCCCACTACCTTAAAAACCCATCTGATTTCACAACACCTCCTAAAACTCCCACTACCCCCATATGGGAGATAGTACACACAGTAGGAGACTGGTATGATATAGTGGCCGATGTTATACATTATTACTATAACCCTGCAAGTATTTCTGTGGATATTTCTTTCTCTCATAAAAAATCTTGGATATCACAAGAGGAATACATAGAAGCTGTAACTATGGTCAATCATTTCTTGATAGATATACTATATATAGACAAAAATGAATTATCGCCAGGACTTAAACTCATAGACAATCTTGCCAGCGAAGACGACATGATAGATATAGACAACCTCATCTACCAGTCACTTAACGAGGAATATGATTTTAGGTCTTTCTGTGAAAAAACAGACTTTGACCGTGCTAGCATAAGCACTACAACCGACAAATATGCAACCAACACAATAGAACAAGTTCTCTATACCCTATACTTAAAAAATCCAGCTCATTTTACATCTCCGCCAAAAGAGCCTACTACCCCTATATGGGAGATAGTACACACAGCAGAAGATTGGTATGATGTAGTGGCCGATGTTATACACTATTACTATAACCCTATACATAGAACGGATTCTCAAAAATAAAACACATCTCACAACGAAAAATTTTAAAAACAAGATATAAAACATGGAAAAGAAAGTACTTCTTATGATTCTAGACGGTTGGGGCATAGCTCCAGACCGTAGTGTTTCAGCTATAGATATAGCACAGACACCATTTATGGACTCCCTGCAAGGCAAATACTCATTTACGACGCTTGACGCTTCGGGGCTTGCAGTAGGTCTTCCAGACGGACAGATGGGTAATTCAGAAGTAGGACATATGAACCTAGGAGCTGGACGTGTGGTTTACCAGAACTTGGTCAAAATATCTTTGGCTGCACAGGACGGCACATTGGCACAGAACCCTGTACTGGTAGATGCATTTGATTATGCACGCCGCGAAGGTAAAAAAGTTCACTTTATGGGTCTGCTTTCAGACGGTGGTGTACACTCACATATAGACCACCTGAAAGGTCTTTTGGCTGCCGCCAAAGCATCATCACTTAATGATGTTTATGTACACGCCTTTATGGACGGACGTGACTGTGACCCTAAGAGCGGTAAGGGCTTTATAGAAGAACTACTAGACGCTATGCAGACAACAGGCGGTGAATTGGCTACTATCATAGGTCGTTACTATGCTATGGACCGCGACAACCGTTGGGAACGCGTAAAAATAGCTTATGACGCTATGGTAAACGGTGTAGGTGAAAAATCTACCGATGCTGTGGCTGCCGTTCAGGCTTCATATGATGCAGACGTTACAGACGAATTCATCAAACCTATCATTATGACTCAGCCTTCGGGAGCACCAGTAGCTACTATCGAGGCAGGTGATGTGGTTATATGCTTTAACTTCCGCAGCGACCGTGGTCGTGAGATAACAAATGCTCTTACACAGGAAGACCACGCCGAATACGGTATGTACAAGATGCCACTTAAATATGTCACTATGACCAAATATGATGACAACTTCCGCGGAGTGAGCGTGGTATATGACAGCGAAGACCTTAACGACACACTGGGTGAACTGGTGGCTGCGGCAGGTAAGAAACAGATACGTATAGCCGAGACCGAAAAATATCCTCACGTTACATTCTTCTTCTCGGGTGGACGTGAAAAAGAATTTGATGGCGAGAAACGCATATTGTGCCCTTCACCAAAGGTTGCAACTTATGACCTTAAACCAGAAATGAGTGCACAGGACGTACGTGATAAAATCATACCAGAACTAGACGCCAAGAGTGCAGACTTTATCTGTCTTAACTTTGCCAATAGTGATATGGTAGGCCATACAGGTATTATGGAAGCTGCCATCACAGCCGACCAGACTGTAGACCAGTGTGCAGGAGCTGTAACAGAAGCAGCCCTACGCAACGGTTATACGGTTCTTATCACTGCCGACCACGGAAACTCTGAAATGATGGCCAACCCAGACGGTTCTCCAAATACAGCCCACACGACAAACCCTGTACCATTCTTCCTTATAGACAATGAGTATCACCCTACTCTACGTCACGGCAAACTGGGAGATGTAGCTCCTACTGTACTGGAACTGATGGGCATAGAAAAATCCCCTCTCATGAGCGGAGAATCTCTCATAGAACACTAATATGAATTACATAGAATACACTTTTACAGTCTGCCCTTCTGTGCCTGGACTGGAAATAGCAGAGGCAGCTCTTTCAGAGCTGCCTTTTGAAAGTTTCACGATAGAGGACGGTGTATTAAAGGCCTACATACAGGAAGAACTATTCTGTGAAGAAGATTTCAATGATATGTTCCTATGGGACTTGCCCGATATGGAGATTTCATATGAGAAAAAAATCATACCTCAACAGGACTGGAATGCTGTATGGGAAAGCAATTTCACACCGATAGACGTGGACGGTAAAGCTATGGTGCGCGCTCCTTTCCACAAGGCTCCAGATAGCGGCATAGACATCATCATAGAGCCACGTATGTCATTTGGCACGGGACATCACCAGACGACATATATGATGATGCAGCATCTGCTATCGATGGATATCGAGGGTAAGGACGTATGTGATATGGGTTGTGGGACTGCCGTACTGGCCATTCTTGCCAAAAAATTGGGAGGGAAGAACGTGGTAGGCATAGACATAGACCAGTGGGCTTATGATAACGCACAGGATAACATACAGGCCAACTGCACTCCAGATATAACAGTTAAACTGGGTGGTGCCGATGCATTGGGTGATGAAAAATTTGATATATTGCTGGCAAATATCAACCGCAATATCCTTTTGCGTTATATGCAGGTCTATTGTGATGCTATAAGAGACGGTGGGCATCTGCTTTTGAGCGGATTTTACGTCCCAGATGCTCCTGTGCTTATAGAGGAAGCTGCTCGCTATGGTTTTAAGATGGCAGGAGCGATAGAAAAAGACCATTGGACGGCTCTGCACTTACGCAAGGAGTAATCCAGCATCACACCTATTGACAAAAAGAACTTTATTTCTTTTAATCTCACTACTCCCCCATCTGGGTCTTATGGCACAGAAGGGGGAGTATGTTTTTGACCCAAAAAAACTACTACCTACAACAATCGCACAGATAGATTCCACTGCCAGCCGTGTATGGAACGCAGGTCTTAAAGACCGTAGCAATATGGGACTCTTTATGGAGAGCATAGAATATGTAGGACGTCTATGTATGGGCAGTGACAGCACACTGGTGGAATATTGTCATACGGTGGACTCCCTCCTTGCCTCCTCTACTCTCCCCCATATAGAATCCACACTATCACGGAACCTCGCTTTTCTTAAAGACCACACACTATATCACCAGTCCAATAACACGTGGAGTTTCTCTTGTAAAGACATAGAAATCCACGCCAAAGACTTGTCCTACGTTATAAAAAACGCACACCTTTTCCACACCAGCGGTGAGAACACACTTACCATCACGTCATTTGATGGGAGTTATTACCCTTCACTGGATTCTGTACCTATAAAGACAGGACGTTTATCTCTGCCTATATCCACGACAGATAGCATCATATATCACATTGGCAATTCTTGTCTTATCCCTCACTTATCACACATATATAGTCTGCACGCAAAGATAGACATAGCTGCATATTCTGTAAGTGGTGTACTGGGCAGTTTTGAGTATATGACACCTTATGATTCTTACCCCATCTTCACTTCTCACAGCGACGAAGTCTTAATAAGCGATAGACAACGTCGTTTTTCTCTATCTGGACAGTTACACACACGCCACCGTGACATATCTATAAACTCTACCGATAGGGTTCACGCCATATTTACCGCCACGAGAAACAACACTCCTCTATGCAGACTATATAGCAATAAGATACAAGTTATGGATAGCACCATACGCATATCACGTGCTATATCTAGCATAAATATAGGACAGGACAGTCTCACCCACCCTTTATCCCTAGGAGTATATGATAGGGCGGCACACACGCTCACCCTTTATCAGAATGAAGACAAATTATCATCGGCACCGTTTTACAACTCGTTTTCAGAACTTAAATTATTTGCACGTGCAGTGAGGATAGACTGTAACGATGGTGATATAGCATTTGCATTTGATAGCAGGGTAAGACCACTAGTCATATCATCTAGGTATTTTGAGAAAGAGATATATCGTCATTTCGGTCTCCAAGGCACCTACAACCCTCTACCCGATATATTATCTTCCTGTCAAATAGGACACACCACACCCATAGAAGATATCTCCCGTGCCATATCATCATCATACACCACAGCCACACACATCGCAATGGAACTATCACGTCTGGGATATGGGCATTATGATTATGTCTCCCGCTCGCTTACACTTTATCCTGGATTTGAACATATGGTTCTTTCTGCCAATGGTAAGAAAGACTATGACGGCATATCTTACTACGGAAAAAAAGATACCGATATCATAGCCCATATGGACGGGAAGACAGGCCACATAGACCTGTCAAATATGGAAATGGTAAAACTATCACCAAGTGGAGATATATTCTTAACCCCCGATAGCACTGGTGTCATAGCACAGAAAGAAGGCAATTTCTCATACGGAGGCAGTATCACACTAGGTTTATTCACGATAGATGGTCGTGCAGACTTTGAATATGAAAAGAACAGCATAACATTGGGTGGGACATCACAGATGAAGATACGCGTACCATCTCCTAACGGGACCTATGATTACATAAAAAACACTATCGACTCACTACGGGGGGAGATAATACTTGGGGCGCCCGATGACAAATCTATGCGTCACGCCAGCAAATCCTACCCTATACTCTCCACCTCACAACCATCATACATATTCTACCCACACCTGGACTCGCTATATGGGCGTGATAATCTACATCTCACCCTTGAACCGTTTATGATAGACAGCCTATCTGCTCGCTCTACGGGAGGGATACACTTTGATGGGACGCTGTACACTGGTGGAATAGTACCAGCGTTTGCACGTAGGGTAAGTGTGATGAAAGACCTCACACTGGGATTTGAAAAGGCCGATTTTAACGACGGAGTCTCGTTTTATTCCCGCGGGGAGTATTATGGGACGTTAGACCTTGACGGGGAAGGAATTACAGGAGATGGACATTACACATATTTAAGTGCTACGGTATCTGCATCGCCGTTGCGTATGTATCCTCATAGCGTACTTGCTTATAACTCTATGGTAAAAATAGACCGCAGCGATGAATATAACACTCCCCGTGCTTTTACCGACAGTGTTAAAACCATTTGGGATACGGCAGAGGACATCATCTCCATCTATGCAGATAGTAGCCTATGCCACGTCTATGATGACAACTACGTCTTTACAGGCCTACTTCTCCTATCACCTAAAGGTCTTACGGGCAACGGAACTATAAAAATGAACAACAGCGTGATAGAAAGCCCTCATCTATCAATGGGCAAGGATAGTATATCCTCCTATGATGCACATATAACATTAGGTAAAGATTCTACACGTAACGTCATAATAGAGAATTCTTCTGTAAGTTTTATTGTAGATGAACATACAGGCATCTTCACTGTAAAGGACAGCAATGCCATAAACATAAATAGCATCAATGCCCATATTTCTATGAGCCGAGGCACGTGGAATGATAGTGATATGATTGTAAATTTTTATTCTCCCGATGACAAAGGATATGTTTCTATAAATAGCAAATGCACACTTTCTATCCCCGCCAGCAGTGCAGAATATAACCCCCACGGTGACAGCCTGCACATAACGGGAACCGACAGCCTCATCTATGCTCACTCTTATATCATTCCATCAAACAATGACATAACTATCCTATCGGGTGGGGAGATAAGAGCATTGGAGGGAGCAGAAATAATACTTGACACATCTACCAGGTACCACCACCTGTATGACGCTCATATAGAAATACTACCGGGGTGCGGAATAAAGGGACGTGCCACATATGACTATACCGATGCTGATGGCATCACCTACCCTATGCTGTTCTCACATCTTTCGGTAGATGAGACTGGGCATATAGTTGCTGCGGCCGATACTTATATGGAGCGTGAATATGAACTGGGAGCATACTTCCGTTTCCGAGGGCAAAGTACCCTCAAAGGCAGCATCAAAGGCCTGGGATTGAGAGGCACCCTGTACCCCATAGACGGCATATGTTCCTCTATGATAACTGGTAGCATAAAGATCGACTCCCCCGTAGGAGACACATTGCGTTTTAACCCCACAAGTCCCACCACCAATGGCATTATCTGCTCCCACGAAGGATTTGTAGGGGTATTTATGGGGAATGACATTCCTTCACATAGCCTACTGTCCAGCGTCCACGGTATTATAAGCCACGATGACTATATGGGTATATATGAAGTAGGCGACACATCTTCCTACCCTCTATACCGCTACTACCACGACGAATGCCGCATCACTACCCGCGGGGACATTTTTATAAACGATGCCGCTGGATATATGAAAAGTAACGCAGCAGGCACACTGCGTATGGATATGAACGACGGCAGTATCACTGGAGATAGCATATCCATAGCCCTCACAGTAGAACTACCATCACAGATAAGCGAAAGCCTCATCTCTCTCGCCTCACAGATGGCTCTCCCCTCACGTATGGAAAAAGAAAGCCCCGCGTGGAAATACCTATCTCAAAAAGAAGACATCAGTCGTTCTACACTGGCACTAGAGGGAATATCACTCGCCCGTTCTTCATCTATGCCTACCACGCTCATACACAGTGGAAGTGTTACACTACGAGCCATCTGTGGAACAGCCACCCATCTACAGCTCAATGCCCTGCTATCCATCACCAAAAGCCCCAACGGCACAGACGAAATCAATCTTTACTTCTATAACGATAAAGACCGCCAATACATTTTTCTACGTTATAAAAACGGCACACTGGACTTTATGTGCAGTGATAATGACACTATGAAAGCCTTTGATACAGCGACAGAAAAATACCGCGACGCCACTGCTGGGCAATATATCATACGCCGAGCGAGCAAATCCCGCGTGGAGGCCTTTAAAGCCACATTCAAATAATTTCATTTACAAGCATATCATTTCACAATTTTGCATACATTTGTATTGTGTTGGTATTATACCGCACGTATTTACATAGACATATCAGCTCAATCGCCTCTGAATCACCACCTCAGCATAGATAGACGAGCTGTAATTCACACACATTGAGGAGTTTGTTCCATATAGGGTGCAGACTGCTCTCATAGTGTGTGATGGCTTGTGGTGAGCCAAGAGGCGTATGACGAGTAGTTCTGTGCCTCTTTTTTGTTTTAAAAAGTAAGCATAGAACAGCGTATAAAAACGGCAATATTGCATATAACTTATAAAACAATTATCTTATGAACACACTATTAGAAGCATTTATCAACGAGAAAAAAGCAGAACAAAAAAGAAAAAGAGACGAACACCTTATCTCTCTGGGACTAGTAGATGAAAGTAAAACTATTAAAGAGAAAACATATTTCAGCTATAATCTGGAAGGTTGTAAACGAGATAATACTGGATTTTATAAAGAAATGATAAAATATACACCTATAGACATTACAGATGAAGAGTATGAGGAACTTTTGAAATATTCCCCTATTACTACCTCTACCACTCAACAAGATAAAAACAACAAACTTCTTGTCAAAGAAGAGAAAAAAGACGAACCCAAGAAACAATCTAAAAAATGGAGTTCATGGATAGATAAAATAGCGATTTTATCATTTATAGCATCTATAATATCTCTCATTGCAGGAATAGCATTGTGTAGTGACGGAGAGGAATCAGGCATGGTATTCGTAATAGCAGGTGGAAGTGGCATCCTGTACTACCCTATTATAAGAGGGTTTTCAAGAGTAGTAGAAGCAAGTGAAAAACAATTAAGTAACTAAATTAACTAAAAATCATGTTTGAAGTTATATTTTTCATAGTAATAATAATAAATGTGTTTAACTGGGCACAAGGTAAAGGAGATAGAGATTAAGTTTCATAATCTAAAAACACAACTTTACTATTTATTTCTTAAACAAATTCCTTATTTATACTGAAAACGGCACCCCGCGGGGTGCCGATTTCAGTATAAAAATTCTCTATTACATTTCTTTTTTGCGATAGAGTGAAAGTAGTTTTTTTGCAGCAGTAATTGCTGGTAGTTTACCACTTTCTACCTGGTGTGACGTAAAGTCCATTGCTCCCTCTACTTCTGTGTCGTGCAGGAAGTCATATTTAAGGTAGTAGTCTATTATCTCATTCATCCACGCTATGTTCTGCTCCATACGTTTGGCGTCAAAATGTCCTGTCTTTTTAACCAACTCGTGATGGCGTATTATCACGTCCCATATAGACTCCAGACCTTCTTTTTTAAGCGAAGAACAAGTAAGCACTTCTGGTTCCCAACCCGAATCGTGTGCAGGGAACAGACGCAATGCATTCTGATACTCACGTGCGGCCATACGGCTCATATTTACGTTATCGCCATCGGCCTTGGTTATAACCAGTGCATCACACATCTCCATTATACCTTTCTTTATACCTTGCAGTTCATCGCCAGCACCAGCCAACATGAGCAGAAGGAAAAAGTCTGTAATGGCAGCCACCGTAGTCTCGCTCTGCCCTACTCCCACGGTCTCTATAAGCACCACTTCATAGCCTGCAGCCTCACATAGCAACATCGTCTCACGAGTCTTGTCATTAACACCTCCCAGCGTCGCTCCCGATGCCGATGGACGTATGTATGCCATAGGGTCATTGGCCAAAGACTCCATACGTGTCTTGTCACCTAGGATAGAACCTTTACTACGTTGAGACGAAGGGTCTATGGTAAGAACTGCCAGTTTTTTACCCATACTGGTTATAAGTCCTCCGAATGATTCTATAAAAGTAGATTTTCCCACTCCGGGGACTCCTGTAATTCCTACACGTAGAGATTTACCCGTATAAGGAAGTATGAGTTCCAGTACCTTTTCTGCCAATGCCACATCACTAGGCAATTTACTTTCTATAAGCGTTATGGCACGGGACAACATTATACGGTCGCCTTTTAAGATGCTTTCTGCATACTCTTCTGGCGAAAATCTTTTACGTGGTGTGTATTTTACATTCATTTTTTTATTTTTCATTAAAAATTTATGGCAAATATCGTAATTTATCAACAATTAATCCCGACATTTGCACGGTAAAATCTCATCAAGAGATTAAATTTTATAGATTTCAATCATTAAACATTCATAATCATGAAATTAGAACACATAGAACACTTGGGCATCGCCGTAAGTAATCTAGACGAAGCCATCAAATTTTACGAAGAAAAACTGGGTCTTAAATGCTACGCTATAGAAGAAGTGGCAGAACAGAAAGTACGTACAGCATTCTTCAAGGTAGGTCAGACAAAAATAGAACTTCTGGAATCTACTGCACCAGATGGTCCTATCGCCAAATTTATCGAGAAAAAAGGACAGGGCATACAGCACGTAGCATTTGCTGTTAAAGGTCTTGCAGAACAGCTTAAAGCTGCCGAAGAAGACGGTGTTATGCTTATAGACAAAGCTCCTCGTAAAGGTGCCGAAGGTCTTAACATAGCATTCCTTCACCCAAAATCAACATTTGGTGTTCTTACAGAACTATGTGAAAACCCAGCAGAAGCAGGCGAATGCTGCTGCAAATGCAATTGCGAATAATATAAAACACATATAAGTAACCCTCAAAATTCAACATTTTTATGTCTGAAATAAAAACAAAAATCCGCGAGCTGGTAGAAAAACGCAACGTAGCTCGCGTGGGTGGTGGTGAAAAACGTATAGAAAAACAACACGCCCAGAACAAACTCACAGCTCGTGAACGTATAGAGCTACTTCTAGACGAAGGCTCTTTTGAAGAATTTGATATGTTTGTAACTCACCGTACCACTGCATTTGGTATGGACAAAGAAAAATACTATGGCGACGGCGTGGTAACAGGTCGTGGTACAGTAGACGGACGTATCGTTTATGTAGCTGCACAGGATTTCACTGTATTTGGCGGTTCACTTTCAGAAACTTTTGCTCTTAAGATATGCAAAGTTATGGACCAGGCTATGAAAGTAGGAGCTCCTGTTATAGCTCTTAACGATTCTGGTGGTGCTCGTATCCAGGAAGGTGTACGTTCATTGGCTGGTTATGCCGAAATCTTCCAACGCAACATATTGGCTTCTGGTGTTATACCACAGCTTTCAGGTATCTTTGGTCCTTGTGCTGGTGGTTCTGTATATTCTCCAGCTCTTACAGACTTTATCCTTATGACAGAAGGCACATCATATATGTTCCTTACAGGTCCTACTGTGGTTAAATCTGTAACAGGTGAAGACATCTCGACAGAAAACTTGGGTGGTGCTAGCGTACACGCATCAAAATCTGGTGTTACACACTTTGTAGCTAAGAGTGACGAAGAAGGTATCCTTATGCTTCGCAAACTGTTGAGCTTTATGCCTTCAAACAACCTTGAAGAAGCTCCTATCATCTCTTGCAACGACCCAATAGACCGTCTAGAAGAATCTCTTAACGAGATAATCCCAGACGACCCAAACAAGGCTTACGATATGATGGAAGTCATCAAGACTGTTGTGGACAACGGCGAAATGGTAGAAGTACACAGCTCATACGCCAAGAACCTTATCGTAGGTTTTGCACGTTTCAATGGTCGTCCAGTAGGTATCGTTGCCAACCAGCCTAAATTCTTGGCAGGTGTTCTAGACATCAACGCTAGCCGCAAGGGTGCACGTTTTGTACGTTTCTGTGACGCGTTCAACATTCCTCTTGTAACACTTGTAGACGTACCAGGATTCTTGCCAGGTTCAGGACAGGAATACGGTGGTGTTATCGTTCACGGTGCAAAACTTCTTTATGCATTTGGTGAGGCTACTGTACCAAAAGTTACAGTTACATTGCGTAAATCATATGGTGGTGCACACTGTGTGATGAGTCCAAAACAGTTGCGTGGTGATATGAACTACGCTTGGCCATCTGCCGAAATCGCTGTTATGGGTGCATCTGGTGCAGTAGGTATCTTGAACGGTAGCCAGATGAAGAAAATGGAAGACGCCGAAGAACGTGCTAAATTCCGTGCCGAAAAAGAAGCCGAATACACAAAAGAATTTGCAAACCCATATCAGGCAGCATCATTGGGTTATATCGACGACGTAATCGAGCCTCGCAATACTCGTTTCCGCATATGTCGTGCATTGGAAGCTCTTGCCAACAAGAAAGACCTTAACCCTGCCAAAAAACACGGAAATATTCCTCTATAATACATTAAAAGAATATGATAAACTTTTTAGCAATGGAGGCCAATGGCGACACTGCCTTTGTAGTGGGAGTAGGAGGTGCTATGATAGTCATCTGTATGATGATGGTTTTGGCACTGGTGTTTATCATCTTTGGCAAAATAATGGCCAAAGACCTACGCCTTAAAAAGGTAGCCAAACCAGCTCCACAGAAAGCAGCCGATGCGACTGAAGCTCCTGTGGTACTGAAAGGAAAACTTTCTGCCAACACAGTAGCTGCCATTTCTGCTGCCATATATCAGTATATGGACGAGGCTCACGAAGATGAAAATGCTATCATCACTATAGACCGTGCTGCCAAATCATACTCACCTTGGTCATCCAAGATATATGTTACAAACCGTGGCGTTTTCAAAGGCGCTCGCCGTTAATACACTATCGTTATTAACCCTTTAATAAAAAACAAATTAAATGAAGTCATATAAATTTAAAATCAATAACAACGATTTTTCTGTGGATATTACTTCGGTAGAAGATAACATCATCAACCTAGAAGTAAACGGTACAGCGTTCCAGGTAGAAATGGAAAAAACACTTAAACCTGTTACCAAAACTCCACGCGTAGTTTCAAACCCAACAGTATCACAGAACGCCAAGACAGCTCCTGTGGCATCTGCTGCTGTTTCTAAAGTAGAAGCTCCTCTACCAGGTGTTATCCTTTCTGTAAACGTAAAAGAAGGTGATAGCGTTAAAGCTGGTGACAAACTTCTGGTTATGGAAGCTATGAAAATGGAAAGCGACATACTGGCAGAAAGCACAGGTGTAGTAAAATCAGTTAAAGTTAAACCTCAGGATTCTGTACTTCAAGGCGATATCCTGGTAGAAATAGCATAATTATAATGAAGCGATTTTTAACATTATTAATAGCCCTTCTCACCATAGGTGGCGTATCGCTGTTGGCACAAGGCGTGGTTGACCCTGCCGTTGCTGCTGCTCCAGATGCGAGTATCCTTGATAAGATGCTAGATGGTATCACTACATTCCTTCAAAGCACGGCATTTGCACACCTTAACATAGGTAACATCGTTATGATGATAATAGGTGTGGTATATGTGATGCTTGCCATATTCAAAGGATTTGAACCACTGCTACTTCTTCCTATAGGTTTTGGTGTGATATTGGGCAATATCCCTGGTGCCGAAGCATTGGGTGTATATGCAGAAGAAGAAGGTTCTGTGATGTACTATCTATACCAAGGTGTGGAACTGGGTATCTATCCTCCACTGGTATTCTTGGGTATAGGTGCGATGACAGACTTCTCATATCTTATAGCCAACCCTAAACTTATGTTGCTGGGTGCTGCTGCACAGATAGGTATCTTTGCTACGTTTGCTGCTGCATTGGGTCTAGGTTTTGATACAAAAGAAGCTGGTTCTATCGCCATCATTGGTGGTGCCGACGGCCCTACGGCTATATATGTAACTGGTATCCTGGCTCCTAAATATCTGGGTTCGATAGCCATTGCCGCTTACTCATATATGGCACTGGTGCCTATCATTCAGCCACCTCTTATGCGTCTTCTCATTCCTAAGAGCGAACGCGGTATAGTGATGAAACCTTCTCGTGTAGTAACACAGAAAGAAAAAATCCTATTCCCTATCATTGCGTTTATCATCTGCTCTATGATTGCTCCAGACGCTATACCACTGCTAGGTACATTGTTCTTGGGTAACTTGCTTAAAGAGTCTGGCGTTACAAAACGTCTTTCAGACGTAGTATCAAACGCTCTTAACTCGGCTGTGGTGGTAGTTCTAGGTCTTACAGTAGGTGCTTCTACACAGGCATCTGTGTTCTTGACTCCAGAATCTATCAAGATATTTGCATTGGGTGCGTGTGCATTCTGTGTGGCAACATCGGCTGGTCTTCTGTTTGCTCGTCTTATGAACTTGTTCTTGAGCAAAGAGAACAAGATAAACCCACTTATCGGTTCGGCTGGTGTGTCTGCCGTTCCTATGGCTGCACGTCTTTCAGAGGTGGAAGGTCTTAAAACCAACCCTAAAAACCACCTATTGATGCACGCTATGGCTCCTAACGTATCTGGTGTGATAGGTTCGGCTATGGCAGCAGGTGTGCTGTTGAGCTTCTTGCGTTAAAGAATCTCTCCTTTATATATAAAGGCTCGCCCCTCGAGGGGCGAGCCTTTTGGTATAT
>JAFYKQ010000059.1 GCA_017537565.1 Flavobacteriales bacterium | reverse complement strand
GGTATCCAAGCTATATAGCCTTCGGGGGTGCGTACCTGTGACCAACCGTCTTTTTTAAGGACTTGTAGAGGCATACCCATAAGTAGCTGTGTGGCTTGTTCTGCCGAAAAAGACCCCCCATAACGAAGGTCTGCTACCGAAACGTGTACCACGCCATAGATTTTACCGTCTAGGGCTTTGGCATCGGGTAGTAGTGTTATGTAGTCCTCTACTTCTTTACCAGATTTTTTTACAGCTTCTACCAGTGCTTCTTTGGCGGCCAATTCGGTAGTCTCTCCATATAGGACAACAGGGCCTGCTGTCTCGGCTGCTTTTACGTTGTAGATAGATGTACGGCTATCTGGAGCGTGTTCTGATTTCACGCTGGAAATACATTCTGTCACACTTTGCGATGAAAGTGATAGTGAAAATACAAATGATGTAGCTAGCAGTAGTATATGTTTTTTCATCTGAAAATACGTTTACATTAATGTTTTATAAAGGTCTGAAAGGAATAGACAGACATTTAGCAAATATAAGCACTCATTTTAAACTTTCCAACACAAATTTATTCCATATCTTTGTTTTTCTCAAAAAAAAACAAATTATATTTTATATCAGTATGAAAAACAGTTACATATATACTTTTGTGCTTGTATTTATGTGTGGATTAAGACTTTTGGCAGCAGAAAAAGATAGCCTGCTATGTCTTTTTGATGTGCCTATGCACCACCCACAAATCCTATCGGGTACATTTGCCGAATTGCGTCCTGCACATTTCCACGCAGGTGTGGATTTTAAAACGCAAGGTGTGATAGGGAAACAGGTTCACGCACCTGCAGAAGGCTACATATCTCGCCTATCGGTAGCACACGGTGGTTATGGTAAGGCTGTTTATATCACTCACGATAATGGTTATACCACGGTGTATGGACATCTGGACCAGTTTGCTCCGCGTGTGGACAGTCTTATACGTACGGTGCAATATAAAAACGAAGATTATCGTGCTACGCTAGACCTGCCACGTGATAGTGTGCGAGTAGAGCGTGGCGAACTGATAGCATATAGCGGAAACACAGGAGGGTCGGGTGGGCCTCACTTGCACTATGAGATACGCCGTACACAAGATAATGCCGCTATCAATCCGCTGCTTTTTGGTAGTAATGTAAAGGATAATCAGGCTCCATACATAGGTGGTATCTACTACATAAACCTAGATGGACAGGACACGATAAATCGTATCAACTCTCCACGTGCTGTACATTTTGGTACGGCACAATATCATCCTACAGTGCGTGTAAAAGGTAAAGTAGGCATACTGGTGAGAGCTCACGATACGGCCAACGAAGCATATAACCACAATGGTTTTTACTCTATGCGTATGTATGTAGATGGTAAAAAGGTGTATGGTATGACGTTGGACCATTTCCCTATGGAACACACCAAACAGATAGAACTACACACGCTGTATGACTACTATGCTACACGTCGTATGCATCTTACCAAATGCTATGTAGAACCACAGAATGAACTTACGTTTTATGATAAAGACGTAGTGGGTGATGCCGTATTGGATATAAAAGAGGGAGATAAGTATGATGTACGTATAGAGGTAGGAGATGTATATGGAAATGTGGCTGTAAGAGAGTTTACACTGGTGGGAGATGAGCGTGCAGAAAAAACATATGCACGTCCTACAGCCAATACAAATGATGGTGATGCTGTGCTTCTCTTCCGTTCGGGGAAGGAAAACAAGATAATATATCGCAAGTTCCAGGCCGATTTTCCACGCGGGATATTTTATAAAGATACCCAGGTGGGATTTTGTGCGGTGGATAGTATGACGTATCGTATATCCTGTACTGGAGTACCACTTACTGGGGCATTTACTGTGAGTTTTGATGTGAGTGATGTGGATAGTACTATGATGGGCAAGACGTTTGTGGCACGTCCTTGGAGAGATAAGAAAGGTAAGACACATTATAGTATGATGGGAGGATATGTAAAGGACGGCAGACTGTATCTACCTACTACGTCGTTTGGGGAATTTACCATAGCACAGGATACGGTACCACCGGTTATCACACGCGGCAATTGGCAGGACGGTGAGCGTATTAAATCTTCACGTATGACTATGTACATACGCGATACGGGTATAGGTCTAGATACATACAAGGCCTATGTAGATGGACGTTGGGTGCTTATGGAGTATGAATATAAACAGCGTCGTCTTACCCTTTATACAGACCGCGAAGGCATAACAAAAGGTCGTCATATGTTCCGCCTAGTGGTGAGAGACGCGGCAGGTAATGAAAGTGTGTATGAAGGTGTATTTGTCAAGTAAATAGTGCTGTATGTAAAGTAAAAAACGTAATTTTGCAGCCTTAAAAATAACATAAATATGTCCAAAGTTTTTTTAACGATACTTTTTCTAGTCATATCAAATACGTTTATGACATTTGCTTGGTATGGGCATCTCAAACTAGAGGAATACTCTTGGTTCTCTAAACTGGGACTGTGGGCTGTGATACTCATAAGCTGGGGAATAGCACTTTTTGAGTATTGTTTTCAGGTTCCAGCCAACCGTATAGGCTCGTCTATAAACGGAGGCCCTTTCTCTCTTGTCGAACTTAAAGTCCTGCAAGAGGTGATAACACTGGTGGTGTTTATGATTTTTACGCTCGTTTTCTTTAAGAATGAAACATTGCGAATGAATCACCTGATAGGATTCCTATTGCTAGTGGCGGCTGTGTATTTTATTTTTAAGAAATAAAACACTATATTTGTCCATACAACCAAACTCATAAGTCCTATGAATAAAAAACATTCACTGCTATTTGGGGAGATAAAATCGGTCGTAGATTCAGATATGGATAGCGACGATGTGTTGCGTTTTGTGTGCCAGATGTTACACGATGGTGTGGAAGGATTTGATTGGGTGGGCATATACCGCTATAATGAAGAAGAAAAAATGTTGTATCTGGGACCTTACTGTGGAGAAGAAACGATACACACAGAAATAGAATATGGTCACGGCGTGTGTGGACGAGTAGCAGTGAGTGGGGAGCGTCTGGTTATAGATGACGTAACACAGGAGGAAAACTACATAGCGTGTTCGCTTGATGTAAAAAGCGAGGTGGTAGTGCCTATAATAAGAGCTGGACGTGCCGTGGCACAGATAGATATAGACTCTCATTCTCGCGGGGTATTCGGCGCAGAAGAACTGGAACTCATAGAAGGTGTAGCCCGAGAGATAAAAGATTTTGTATAGAACCTCTCCCAATAAAATTTAGCATAAAACATTTGCCGTAAGGATAAAAGCGTACTATCTTTTGGAAAAAAAGATGGTACGTTTATTTTTTCTATTGTGGCTGAGCCTCTTTTCGATGCATCTTTACAGCCAAGAACGTTTTCTCTCTTCGCGGGATTTTACTGTGGATAGTTTGCTGCTGTGTAATGCCGATGAGCGTACTGTGAGCAGTAAATGGGGAGTGCCATATAAAATAAGTTATGGGAGTAGCCCTATATCTACACTGGATGGAGGTATAAGCGATAGCCAACTTATAAGTACTATGTTCTACTACCCACAGTGTACGGTTTCTTTTTATACCTATGAAGTATCCCAATGGATTTATATGGTGAGAATAATGGGCGGTGATATGGTGGTAAGAGTAGGGGAAGGATTGGATTTTAAGGTAGGGGACAGTATGAGTGTCGTGGTAGATAAGCTGAAGGAGTATATCACACCATCTATAAAAAAGCGACTATCGAGCGATGATGGCAGTATAACATTTCATACGGTAGATGACGATAACATAGATGACTGCCCTATGACTGCCCAGATTACATTTGTGATGGGGGATAGAGGTATTGTTACCGAAATAAAAATAGGTATGGTAAAAAACAGATAAATTTTATAAATTTGCCTTTTGGTATGTGAAGCATATAATAAAGATTACAATATAAGACTATGATAGCAAAGATAGAAGAATATATAGCCGAAGTGGAGGCTTTCCAGGCGGTAGATGCTGCTACTCTTGAAGAGTTCCGCATACGTTTTTTGGGTAAAAAAGGTGTACTTGCCGAGCTTTTTGATGAGTTTAAGAAAGCACCCGTAGAGCAGAAAAAAGAGATAGGACAAGCTCTTAACCGTCTTAAAACAGCAGCTACAGAACGCGTTTCTACTGCACGTGAACAGATGGAAGCTGCGGCCGATGCTCGTGCCGAAAAGAGCGACCTTTCACGTCCTTCGCTTACACTGCCCATAGGTTCCCGCCACCCTATATCACAGGTGCGTCGTCAGGTGGTAGATATATTCTCTCGTATAGGTTTCACGCTTTCTGATGGTCCCGAAATAGAGGACGATTGGCACAATTTTACAGCTCTTAACTTGCCAGAATATCACCCAGCTCGTGATATGCAGGATACTTTCTTTATCCAGACTTGCCCAGATATCCTGCTGCGTACACAGACTAGTTCTGTACAGGCTCGTCATATGGAAAAGAACCAACCTCCTATCCGTATCATATCTCCAGGGCGTGTGTTCCGTAACGAAGCCATCAGCTATCGTGCACACTGTATGTTCCACCAGATAGAAGGTCTTTATATAGATAAAAACGTTTCGTTTGCAGACCTTAAACAGACACTTCAGTATTTCACACAGGAAATGTTTGGTAAGTCCAAGATACGACTACGTCCATCATATTTTCCATTTACAGAACCTTCTGCCGAGGTAGACGTGTATTGGGGTCTAGAGACAGAAGCCGACTACCGTATCACAAAGGGTACTGGTTGGCTGGAGATAATGGGTTGTGGTATGGTAGATCCAAATGTGTTGCGTAATGTAGGCATAGACCCAGACGTATATACGGGTTATGCGTTTGGTATGGGTATAGAGCGTATGGCGATGTTGCTATACCAGATAAAAGACCTTCGTCTGTATTTTGAGAACGATGTGCGTTTCTTACGCCAGTTCAGCGAAGTGCTTTAGGCATAATGTTATATCATAAAAAGTCCCCGCCAGGCGGGGACTTTTTTATAGATTTATTTTGTCTATAAAAATATATGAAATTTTTATGAGAGGGTATTGCTGGGAGATGGTTTAAGTCTTACTTTTGAAAAAAATAATAAGAACTATGTATCAGACTATAATAGACACGTTATCTAGTATGCCAGTGTATCTGGCGGCACTTATTGCGGCAACCTTTACTTGGCTTATGACTACGCTGGGTGCAGCGGTGGTATTTATGTTCAAGAGAATACATCGCCGTACGATGGATATAACGCTGGGTGTGGCAGGTGGTGTGATGCTTGCTGCGGGATTTTTCTCCCTGCTTAATCCGGCATTTGAAATGGCCGAAAGTCTGCCATATCCTACCTGGATAGCTCCATCTGTGGGATTTGTGTTGGGGGCACTTTTCCTTTATGCTCTGGATAGAGTTATCCCTCACCTACACCCCAATATGACAGATGCTGCACCCGATGGAGCACCATCATCACTGCATCGCTCTACGCTACTTATACTGGCTATCACCCTGCACAATATCCCCGAAGGTCTAGCTGTAGGTGTGGCATTTGGTGCGGTGGCTACTGGTATGGACGGGGCTACGATAGGTGCTGCGGTGTCGCTGGCCATAGGTATGGGATTGCAAAACATTCCCGAAGGTATGGCTGTATCTACACCATTGCGAGCATTGGGCTGGGGTCGTACCAAAAGTTTTGTATATGGTCAAGCTACGGCCATAGTGGAGCCTATATCGGCTGTGGTGGGTGCAGCGGCGGTTGTGATATTCTCTCCGCTTCTTCCATATATACTTTCGTTTGCGGCAGGAGCTATGGTGTATGTGGTGGTAGAAGAGGTAGTACCCGAAACCCAGCGAGATAAATATGCCGATAGTGCAGTGTTGGGACTTATAGCAGGATTTGTACTGATGATGATACTGGATACTTCATTGTAAGATAGAAAGGCTAATAAAATACCCCCAAAAAAGCGGGTCGGTTTTATCGAGAGATAAAACCGACCCGCTCGCTGTAAGCGACAATTATCTACATTTTTTATTTCTTCTCTTCAAAGAAATCCATCACTTTCCCCAGAAGTTCTGTACGGGCGTCTTCACCACATACAACTTCTATTGGGAAGCCAATGATAACGGTCTTGTAGTCTGTGCCGTTATATGCAGTAGCGGCACCTATGTTGTTTTCCTTGTAACGCATTATGCAGTATGCGTTTTTGCCCCAAGGTTCTACACCGTCTGGAGATTCTACACAGTATATCTGCTCGTTTGGAGTAGTAACAAATGTGTAAGTTCCACCCACATATCCCAGTGGAGTGGTAGTAGCTCCTACACGACCTGTGCGTGCAGCACCGTCTGTCATCCAGCGGAATCTCAATACGTCTCTTGCAAAGTCCATAGCTTCTTTATCTTTCTTGAAGCCTTTCTCGCTATCCCAAGCGTCTGTGCCTACATATGCACCGCTTACCACTATGTTACCGCCTGCGGCAGTAAGTTCTGTGATAGCCTTGCGTAGTTCTGGAGTGAATACTTCGTAATCTATGCGGTCGCGATTGTGCCCTAGTACACTCTGGCGTTGTTTACCTAGTATAAGGTCTACGTTCTTGTAATCTGCAAGTTTGGTTGCACCGCTTTCTACCGCTGCTCTAGATGAAGATACAAACGAATATCCCAGTGCGGCAAAACTGCGTCCGTGAGTATATGGGTAGTCAAACGTGTTACCCGCTATGACCATAGTTTCACAGTCTCCGTCTGAAGCACCAAAACCAGCCGAGTCATCGTCCATCCAAGGGATATTGCGGCGGAACTCGTGTTGAGAACCTATGTAGCATATGTCATTGATATGAGGAACACCACGGTCTTTGTTGTCTTGGAATCCTGCAAATGTGCTGTCTGGTGAAGCAAAGCTAGCAGGAGCTCCCACACGGTCAAAACCGTTTACTATCATTACCACACCTTTTTCGTTAACGGCACGGTATGCAGATAGTGTTTCAGAATCCATACTTTCACCACCCTTGTTCACAGCAGTAACTTTCCAAGAATATATCTGTCCAGGGGTTATCTGTACCTCTATTTCTGGTTTATCTACTTTTATACCTCCATCAAATGCTCCATCGCCCACACGAGTGTAAACTATGTATGATTCTGGTGTGGCAGTAGCCTCTAGTGTGTCTATAACAGGAGTCCAAGATAGTTTCACGCGGTCATTGGCAGTGAATTCTGTTTTAAGACCTTTTACAGGTAGTGGCTGTATAGTATAAGGTACGTTATTGCGTGAAGCGATGAATTTTACCATACCTTTATAGATGGCACGTGATACTATGAAGCGGAAACGAGGGTCTAGACCTAGACGCATATCTGAAAAGTTCTGGTGAGATAGCAGTTCCAGTAGTGTAGATGGTACCTGTGGGGTACGAGATTCGGCATAGTTGCCGTTCATCAGCTGGCGACGGGTCCATTCTGGGCAAGCCTCGGCACGTATGTCATCAGATATCTGTGTCTGTATGATATCGGCTATGTCGCGGTTGTCATAACGGTCGCCCCCGTTGGCAAATGTAGTAGAGCCTTCGTTTTTAAGTGTGTAAATCATAAGCGTACCTACTATCTGGTCTCCGTAACGTGTACCAGCATCACTGTGGAATGCAAATGAAAGGTCAACAGGAATACCCAGTCCTTCTCTGTCTGGAAGGACAGAACTACCACCGGCTATGTAATTCACCCAAGGACCACGGCCACCATAGTCATCTGTATAGTCTTGACCATCATAACGTGAATAAATGCTGTCTGGAATACCAGCCCACTGCATGTAGTAACGTGCAGCTTCGGTAAAGCGAGGATAGCCGCTTATGATAGGTTCAGGTTTATAACCATCGGCCAAAGCACGACGTGCGTCTCCTGCTACTTTGGACGTGTCATTGGCAGGAGTGCGGGCGATGTTACCCATACCACCACCTATTTTGAGTGCGTCGGCTGTAACTACACGGCCTTCTTTGCTGCTCTTGTTTGATAATTCTATACGAGCAGCGTCACCCTTGTCAAAATCAAATGTGCCTATATATACCCAAGTGCCTCCGCTCATAGTCTGGTTTACACGGAAGGAACTTTTACCTCCCTTGTGATATACCGTGTAGGTAGCATCTGGAGCACTGTTTGGAAGAGTTTTATATGATACATATACGGCGTATGTGCCAGCTTTTTTAAATGTAGGCTGCCAGGTTGCTACACTTTCTTGGCCTTTGCTTACTGTTGAGGCTATACGGTATGTACCCATAGTGAATGGATTTTCGCCCTCGGTGTAGAATGCCTTGGGGTTGGCAAAACCTACACCCTCTCCCTTAGACCAAGGATTTGAGCCATTCTTTTCGTAATATCCTCCACGGGCGTCATTGTCGGCTATGATTTCCTCTTTCTGTATATCGCGTTCGCGAGGCAGAAGAACCACCGCTCCCGAACGCTCCAACATAGGAACGATATATGGCAGTGCAAAACTCTGTGTGAAGAGGTCTTCCACTGTCTGGAATATGCGGGCACGTTGCCATTCCCATCTCAATAGTTTCTGTTCATAATAATAACCGTGGCTCTGCCATAGAGCTATATGGCGTCCTACTAGGCCTTCGGTAGGGGTGTATGGTCTGTCTAGGGGTGTTACCAGCGAAACTGGGTTTTTCTGTGCTTTTTTCTTTTTTGAAGTCTGTGTGTAGAATTTTGGAACCAAATCGTGAATCTCACGACCTTCGCTTATGGCTTTTATTTCTACCTGTGGAGCAGCTGTACGCAATATGTCATAAACGTGGTCACACGATGCCTTGCGTAGGGCATATTGAGCCATAGTAGGGGCATAGTAGATAGTCGCACTAGATGCGGTGGTACGTATAGAGTCCACTCTCACGCGACCTATGTATCCCAGTGATGGACCATTCATCTCTCGCAGGTATGCGGTGATGGAGTCTGTCTGTGCTCTTAGGGCGGTGGTGTCTATCTGTGCGGTAGCGACAGATGATACTCCTATCGATAGAGCGATTAAAGAAAAGATTTTTTTAATCATATCGTATGAATTGTAGTTGGTTATTATTCCTGTGAAATCATAGTTTGTAATGATGCACAAATATAGTTATCTTTTGTGTAGAGGCATATATGTTTTTTGTGTTAATAATTGATGAGGTGATATAAAAAAATATGTTCATAAAAGACAAGAAATCCTCTCTAAATGCTATCTTTGCAGATTATGGCAATGATGGAGATAATAGGTAACGACAGTATGCGTGCCCTTATGGCCGAGGGTGTGAGAGATGGGCGTGTGAGTCACGCACAGATGATAGTAGCGCCAGATGGTTATGGAGCATTGGCAGTGGCGATAGAGTATGCGTGCAGTGTGTTGGGTATAGACAGGGGAAGTATTTTTTCCTGCCCAGACCTTCATTTTGCCTATCCTGTAAATACCACCAAAGACATCAAAAAAGACCCTGTGAGTGATGATTTTGCGCCGCAATGGCGTCAATTTGTGGGAGAAAATCTCTATGGTAGTCTGCGTGATTGGTATCAAATGATAGACATAGAAAACAAACAAGGCAATATCTCCATACGCGAAGCCGAAAAGATAGCCTCCAAACTATCACTCAAATCCTATGGCGGAGGTTACCGTGTGATGATAATATGGCACGGAGAAAAAATGAACAATGAGGCAGCCAATAAACTGCTCAAACTCATAGAAGAACCAGGAGAGAAGACTCTCATATTGCTCGTAACAGCGGATGCAGGTGCTATATTGCCCACTATCGCTTCCCGTATGCAGACAGTGGAATTGCGTCGTCCTGCCAGAAGTGATATAGAGGCTTTATTGCAGGAGAGAGGTGTAGATAGAGATACTGCTGGTGTTATAGCCAGAGAGTGTGATGGTGATGTAGGACGGGCATTGGCATTGTCTATGGGGCAGGACGATGATAGTCCGTATGGAGAACTGTTTGTGAGATTTGTACGCAGTGCCTTTATGGCCAAAAAAAATGCAGGAGAACTCAATAATCTTATGGCTTGGGCAGATGATGTGGCGCGCCTTCCTCGCGAAAGCCAAAAACAATTTATACAGTACGTCTATGGAGTGTTCCGTGCGGCACTTATGAGTAGTTATGGTCTGGAGGCTATGGGTAGAGTAGGGGGATTGCCACAGGGATTTAATTTTGCATCGTTCTGTAATTATGTGCATTCGCGTAATATACGTGCTATATATGACCTGCTATCTGATGCAGCATTTCATATAGAACGCAACGCCTCGCCACGTCTTACATTTATGGATATGGCGGTAAAGATAACACGATTGTTGCACATCAAGGCAGTATAAAATGAAACAGAGATAAAATGGAAAAGATATTAGTAAAAAACGCGACCATCATAGATAGCGGCAGTAGCCGTGAGGCAGATATTCTTATATGTGATGGTGTGATAGAAAAGATAGACACGAGCATAGGACTTTCTCCATCTACACGTCTGGTACAGGCAGATGGTATGTATGTCCTGCCAGGTGTGATAGATACACACGTGCACTTCCGTGATCCTGGGCTTACACATAAGGCTACATTTGGTAGTGAGTCATTGGCGGCGGTGGCAGGAGGTGTTACCACGGTGGTAGATATGCCAAACAATATCCCTGCTACGACCAGTATAGAGGCGTTTGAGGGTAAGTGTGCGATAGCAAGAGAGACATCGGCTGTCAATTATTCGTTTATGATAGGTGCTACTAAGGATAACATAGACGAGATAAAAAAGATAGATGTAAAAAGAGTAGCAGCCGTAAAACTGTTTATGGGTTCATCTACGGGAGATATGGCTCTTAAAGATGACGAAGCCCTGGAAACCCTCTTTAAGGAGAGTCCTGTGATGATAGCTACTCACTGTGAGGACGATGCTGTGATAGCCAGAAATATGGCCGAGGCTCGTGAGAAGTATGGTGATGATATACCAGCAGCTCTTCACGCACAGATAAGAAGCAGTGAGGCTTGTTATAACAGTTCATTGCGAGCTGTAAAATTGGCACGCAAGACGGGTTGTCGTCTACACCTGTTGCATATAAGTACAGAAAAGGAACTGGAACTGTTGAAAGATGAGGTGTACAATGCTCATAAAAAGATAACGGGAGAGGCTTGCTCTCATCATCTTTTCTTCTGTGATGAAGACTATAAACGTCTGGGGAATATGATAAAGGTAAATCCTTCTGTCAAGACGGCAGGCGATAGAGAGGCTATATGGAATGCGGTGATATCTGGTAGGATAGATACTGTTGCCACAGACCACGCTCCACATACGTGGGAGGAGAAAAACAGGCCGTATGGCTCTTGTCCTTCGGGAGGGCCTATGATACAGCATTCGCTACTGGCAATGATGGACGAGGTGGCTCGTGGGCGTATAAGTATAGAAACGGTGGTAGAGCGTATGTGTCATACTCCTGCACGACTCTTCCAGATGAAAAATCGCGGTTATATAAAGGAGGGCTACTATGCCGATATGACGATGGTGGAACTTAATTCGCCGTGGAGAGTTCATCGCGAGGGTTTGTTGTCCAAATGTGGGTGGAGTGCGATGGAAGATAGAATGTTTTCTTCGCGTGTGAGAATGACGATGGTAGGAGGCCGTCTAGCCTATGTCAATGGATGTGCTATGCGTGCTGGCGGAGAGAGAGAAATAGAATTTGATAGATAAAAATAAGGACTATGCGTAATGTAAAATTCTGGGCTACGGGAGTGGTTGTGCTATTGTGTATGACGATGATGACCTCGTGTAAATATCGTTATATAGAAAAGCCAGACCAACTGCTCACTCACGAGCAAATGGTGGATATAATATGCGAAGTGGCATATGTAGAGGCATTGGAGGCTCGTGGGGCATTTATTCACGATAGTACACTATCGCGTATAGGCAAGAAAGCATTTTTGCGTCGTATATACCAGAAGTATGGTGTTAACCACGAGGTTCTTTCACAGAATAACGACTATTACAGTGAACACAGCAAGGAATATATAGCTATCTATCGCGAGGCTATGAACCGTATGTTGGTGGACGAAAACGAATATGTGGAAGGAATAAAACGAGCCGAACGTGAAGCACAGGCTGCCGCCGAAGCTGCCATAAAAGCATTTAATGACTCTGTCACAGATGCTCGTGTGAGGGATAGTATCATTCTGGCTCGTGAGGATAGTATAATGAGCCTGCATCGTGTGAAAGATAAAGATGCCGAGACCGAATATGTGGAAGAAGAATTCGGTACAGGAGGAGGTTGGGTGTTCCCTAAAAAAAATGACAAGTAAAAATGAGAGCTAAACCTTATACAGCCAAAATATTGCTCTTTGGAGAGTATGGCATCATAAAAGATGCTATGGGGCTTTCTATACCCTATGATTTTTATCGTGGGGCATTGGTGTATAAGGGTGGTGATATGACTGCGGAAAAGAAAAAAGAGGCAGATGATTCTGCAGAGGCTCTTATGGAGTATTGCCAGTGGATAGAGGAAAATAAGGATAGCCTCACGGCGGTGATAGATACGGCATCTATGATGAAGGATATAGATGAAGGACTTTATTTTGATTCCAGTATCCCGTTGGGATATGGCGTAGGTAGTTCGGGGGCTGTGGTGGCGGCTATTTATGACCGTTATGGTGTAGGCAGTATAAAGGCCGATGGTATAACTTCACAGGATATAATACGTCTTAAAGGTATATTGGGAGAATTGGAAGGGTATTTCCACGGTAAGAGTTCGGGGCTTGACCCGCTTATATGCTATCTTAATCTACCTATACTCATTCGTTCGACGGGAGAAATAGATACGGTGGGCATTCCCACACAAAACGCCGAAGGTCGTGGGGCGATATTCCTTCTGGATACAGGTATGAAACATTCCACGGGAGCGCTTATAGATGTGTTTTTTGAAAAGATGAAAAACGAAGGCTTCCGCCGTATGATACGAGAGGAATTTACGGCGTTGAGCGATGCTTGTATAGATGCTTTTCTGTCGTCCCGCAATGCTTCTCTTATGGAGAATGTAAAAAAACTATCGCGTGTGGTGTATGAGCATTTTTCGCCTATGATTCCCACGACTATGAAAAAATTATGGAAAAAAGGCATAGAGACAGATACTTATTACCTTAAACTATGCGGAGCCGGTGGCGGTGGTTTTATGCTGGGATTTACAGATGACTACCAGAAGACGTCGGCTATGTTGAAATCTTATAACATTCAGCCTATTTACAGATTTTAGATATGAATACTCATAACCGTAAACCTATAATCCTACCTAGACGATTGGTGCAGATTATGGGCTTGCTATCACTCACCCGTGTGTATAACATAGCTCTTATAGCGGTGGTGCAGTGTGTGAGTGTTGTGTTCTTCTGGGGGCAGGGGGATTATGGAAATCTACTGGACGTAAAGTTTTGGGTGCTGGTGTTGTGCTCTTGGGTGTGTGTGGGAGCGGGCTATATCATAAATTTTTTCTATGACAAGGAAAAAGACCGTTTTAATTCGCCGTTTAAAAGCTTGCTTAATGATTCTGTACCACAGTCTTTTACGCTTAAAATGTACGTTGTGATGAATCTTTTGGCTGTCCTGGCGAGTATTTATGTCTCATATCGCAGTGCTTTGTTTTTTTCGGCATATATATTTATGATATGGCTCTATTGCCACAAGGTTAAAAAGTGCCCGCTCTTTTCCAATTTTTTTATGGCGGCACTGGGGATTATACCTCTTTTTGCGGTGATGATATATAAAAGAGGTTTTGACCTGTATATGATAATTCCTCACGGGTTGTTTATTTATATGATACTGTTGCTACTCTCATTGCTGGGTGATATGAAAAACGTCAAGGGAGATGCTGTGATAGGAGCAAGGACGGTCCCTGTGCTGTGGGGAGAAAAACGAGC
>JAFYKQ010000058.1 GCA_017537565.1 Flavobacteriales bacterium | reverse complement strand
AGATTATAAAATGGGTAGAAGGAGATAGTACTTCAGGAAGACTTTCTGTGTATGAAAAAATAAACAGAGGTCGCGAGGCACATAGAGTTTTAAAGAGTTTTAATGACACAGAAAAAGGTTCGTTGGAACACGAGATAGCACTCCGCAAATTCTATGACCCTAGATGGATAGATAACTATTTTTCATACTTTGGTTATGGGTATTTTTATAACCCAGATTCCAGTGTGATGGAGGAAAATGCTGCCTATCTAGTACCAGATGCACGTCTGGTGAGTCATTCGTATGGTATAATGAAATATGCAGGTATATTTTTATGCTTGATAATAATAGCTGCATTGGTTCTTTCATATGTGAATCGTTACGAAGGCAAAAAATGGTTCTATGTGCTTTCTATGGGTGCTTTACTGGTGGTATATATAGCATCGGGTGCGGGATGGATAGTGTCTGAAGTAGGGTATCACCCTTGGCTTGTAAAGGACCTTATGCCTATGCTTGCTGCTGTGTCATCTATACCAGTGCAGGCCGTACAAGTGCATTTTGTAATGTATGGATTATTCCTGCTGGGGTTGCTCTTTATAGAGATAAAGGTGATATATATGATAGTTAAAAAAGGATTTAATTAGGGAGGAGATATTATGAAGCACGAGATTTCAATGTTGTTCTTACAGAATTACTGGTGGTGTGTATTGTCTTTGCTCACGGGTGTCGTGGTGCAGATGTTGTATGTATTTGGAGGGCAAGTGCTGTCTTATCAAGTGGGAAAAACATCTATGGAAAGAGAGATGACCATAAGTGTCTTGGGACATAAATGGGGGCTTACACTGGCCTCTATTGCCACTTGGGTGGCGGTGGTATGGGCGGTTTTCCCTCTTATGTATGCTGTTACGTTTTCGGGAGCGCATGCTATATGGGTGCTTATATTGCTTTCATACGTTGTAACTATATGTGCCTATGAGTTCCGCAACAAATCTTCGTTTATAGAAAAAGGAGGAAACCTTTATAACAAAATCTTTACTATGTGTGGTTTTGTTGTCTCATTGTTGCTGGGAGTGATGATTGCTTCGTTTTTTACGGGAAGCCCGTTCCTTATAGACGTACACCCACAGACTGGTATTTTATCCCCACAGTGGGTAGGTATTATGGGAGGACTTGAATTGTTCCTGGATTTCAGTCATTATACGTCATATATAAATCTTTCATTGGGGCTGGCATTTGTATTTCTTTCTGTGATAATGGGTGCATTGTACTTAAAGTTCCGCATAGAAAACAGCGAAGTAGAACGCCGAGCTACAAAGGTAGTGCGTAACAACTTTCCGTTTTTTATACTTTTCTTCCTGTTTTTTATTGTCAATATATGGGTAAGGGCAGGATATGAGTATTCGGCAGAAGGTTATATAACACTCACCCCATACAAATACCTCATCAATCTATACCAGATGCCACATGTGGGCTTCCTGTGTGTGGTGGGTTTTGTGTTTATGATGTGGGGAATGATTAAAGGTAGCAGAATGACCGATAGTAAGGGTTTTGTGTATGCATCGATAGGTGTTATTCTTACTATATGTGGGCTTATGTGTAGTGTAGGGCTTAATGATACGGCATTTTATCCGGCATCGGGACAATGGATACAGAATTCACTGACGATAGAGAACTGTTCTACTGGGCGTCATAGTATGACGGTGATGTTCTATATATCATTCTTCCTGCCATTTGTAGTGGGATACATATTTTATGTGTGGAGGACGATAGACCATCGTCGTATAAATAAAGATACAGCTACTAGGGAATAGATAAGTATAGAGATATGAAACTTATATTTTTGGGAACTGGGACTTCGCAAGGTGTGCCTATGATAGGCAGCACGCGTGCTGTTTCATTTTCTAGTGATAAGAGGGATAAGAGATTGCGTACATCGGCAATGATTGTTACAGATGATGGCAAAAATATATTGATAGACTGCGGTCCAGACTTCCGTTACCAGATGCTAAGAGCCGGTAAGGACGATATAGAGGCTATTCTGTTCACACACGCTCACGCAGACCATACGGCAGGTATAGACGATATACGTCCTATATGCTACCTTAAAGGCAAAGATATAGACCTCTATGCACGTGGTGAGGTGATAGACGCATTGAAGGAGCGTTTTGCCTATATATTTCAGGAGGGAGAAAATCGTTATCCAGGAGCACCCAGTGTAAAAGCACACGAGATAGATAAAGAGCCTTTTACTGTGGCAGGGGTAGAGATTATACCTTTGCGAGCATCTCATGCCTGGACAGATGTTATGGGGTTCAGGGTAGGAAGTTTTGCATATCTTACAGATGTCAAGACTATCTATGAGGATACTTATAGATTGCTAGAAGGTGTGGAGACATTGGTCATAAACTGCTTGCGTCTTACAGACCCACATCCTACACATATGATACTGCCAGAAGCTCTGAAAGTGGTGGAACGTATAAAACCCGTACGTGCATACTTTACTCATATAAGCGAGACGATGGGATTCCACGCCGAAGCCCAAACGCATATGCCAAGTGGAGTATATTTAGCCTATGATACATTGGAAATAGAGATATAAAAGATATATGAAAGATAGAATTACTACGCCAGATGAAGAAATCTTGGCTACACTTAACGATATGTGTCCTGCGACACTAATGCAAACACTAGATATAAGATATACGGCGGTAGGGGAGAAGAGCCTTACTTGTGAGATGGTGGTAGGAGACCAGATGATGCGTCCAGGAGGAATACTTCACGGGGGAGCGACGATGGCTCTTATAGAGACTGTAGGCTCATCGGCTTCGTGTCTTTATATGGACCCCGACACCGAGGTTGTACTGGGTATAGATGTAAGTGCCAATCATATAAGCACAGGTCGCAAGGGCGATGTGCTAGCAGCTACGGCTACGGCTATACATATAGGACGTACCACACAGATATGGGACGTAGAGGTTGTGAACCAAAAGGGACGTCTTATATCCAAAGGAAAAGTCACCAATATAGTCCTTCCCAAAGACGTGATAGCTCCCAAAAACGCTTAATGATAAAAACTATCTATGAATACAGATTTTAGCACGTTGCTGGAAACATTGGAAAGAGCGGGGTATCCATTTGTGTTATACCGCTATCCATTTGCCGAGCATATCAATATCCTTATAGACAGCACCCGAGAGTTGCGTTTGCTATCCAGTGCCCAGACAGACGAAGGTTTTGTAATATCGCCATTTGATTCGGCGGCACCGTCTGTTGTTCTGCGAGCGGGAGTGAAGAGTGTTTTCCCGCTTTCGGGATTGTCAGATACAGAATGTGACGAGATGGTAGATATAGGTGAGATGGTGGATAAACACACAGAATTGGTAAATAAGGATACATATATGTCTCTGGTCACAGATGCTATAAATGTCATACAGCAGAGTGATATTGATAAGATAGTAACATCACGTGTAGAGGAGATAGAGTATGACTCGATAGATATGGCAGCGATATATGCGTCTATGTGTCGTACATATAGAGATGCATTTGTGTATTACTTTTCACACCCACAGGTAGGACGATGGGCGGGAGCATCACCCGAACTTTTGGTATTAAGACGAGGTGAGCAGCTTCATACTATGTCATTGGCTGGTACACAGAAATATGAGGGCGAGGTGATGTATCGTTGGGGAGAAAAGGAAGTGGAAGAACAGGCTATAGTAACACGTTATATATGTGATGTGTTGGAGGCTTGTGGTCTTGATAATATAAAGGTAAATGGTCCCGAAAATCATCGTGCGGGTGGTGTTGTTCATCTGTGCAGTCATATAGCAGGACATATGGGTGACGATGTGCAGATGGATAAAGTTTTAGGCGAATTATCCCCCACACCAGCTCTGTGTGGTAATCCCAAAGACCTGTCTATGATGTTCCTCAAAGAGAGAGAAAAGCATAACCGTGCGTTCTATGGAGGCTATATAGGCGAGGTTAATATGGCGGGGAAAAAAACAGCCGAACTATATGTGAATATACGCTGTATGCAGATATGTGATGATAGACTGTTGCTGTATGCAGGTGGCGGTATTACGGCACAGAGTTCACCCGAAGACGAATGGGAAGAAACCTGCCACAAGATGAAGACTATGTGTAGGGTTATAGCACCTTATGTGTATAGATTGCATTAATCGTGTCTATGTTGCTGGTAGATAATGTTAAAAAATAAATTTTCCTTGAAAAAACTTTAATTAAAGACATAAAAAATATACTTTTGACTATTGTTAAATCTATAAATGTATCAAAATATGAATACAACGACAGTAAAATTGTATAATCTTCCATTGCTATCTACACGTACAGCAATGTATGTATTAATCTTTACACTATCCAATGTCCTTTTTCCACAACTAGCCCATCTAGTGCCAAACGGTGGTTTTATATTCCTGCCTATATATTTCTTTACGATAATAGGGGCATATAAATATGGATTGGCTGTAGGACTTCTTACGGCAGTGATGTCGCCTATGGTTAATCATCTATTATTTGGTATGCCGGCATCTGGCGTGCTTGCGGTGATAATGATAAAGGGTGTATTGGCAGCGGTGGCAGCTTCGTATATGGCACGTAAGACATCACAGGTGAGTATTCTTACATTGGTGGCTGTGGTTGCTTTTTATCAGTTGGTAGGAGGATTGGTAGAGTGGGCTATGACTTCGTCGTTGGCAGCAGCACTGCAAGACGTGCGAATGGGATTGCCCGGTATGGCATTGCAAGTAGTGGGAGGCTATGTCGTTTTGCGTTATGTGGCTCGTAAATAAGGAGAGATGGCATATACGTTTGAAGAAGTAAAGGCTCGTCTTAAAGAGATAGAGATAGATGAGAGTTTTGACTGTATAGTAGCCATTGCCTGCGGAGGTATAGTGCCAGCTGGAATGTTGAGCGAAAAACTGTCATTGCCTGTACATCTGTTACATATTTCATTACGAGACTCGTCAAATCGTCCTATGTATGACGCTCCACGACTGGTGAGTGATATAAATTGTGATGTGAAAGGTAAGCGAGTCCTGCTGGTAGAGGATCGTATCAAGACTGGTGCTACGGTGCGTTATGCTGTGGATTTATTACGAGAGAAGGGGGCTGCAGTGGTCAAGACTTTTGCCGTTAATGGACCGGCCGATTACAGCCTGTATGATTGTGAATGTTTTCCATTCCCGTGGAAACTATATCCTGTAAAAAAATAGAATAAACTTAAAACATAAAGATATGGAAAGAAGAGATTTTCTTAAAACTACGCTTTTGGGTACATTGGCTGGTGTACTGGGAAGTTCTGCTACGCATAGTGTAGATGGGCAGACGGTAACAGGAGTGAGCCAAAAGAAACCACTGGTAGCTGTTATGGGGGGTGAACCGGTAGAAATGCTCAACAAGGCTCTCGAAGCATTGGGTGGAATAGAAAAATACATAAAAAAAGGACAGAAGGTAGTCATAAAACCAAATATCGCTTGGGATAAAACACCAGAAGAAGCGGCCAATACCAATCCTTCGTTGGTGGCAGAAGTGGTGAAAAAATGTCTGGCGGCTGGAGCATCACAGGTTGTGGTGTTTGACCATACGTGTGATAACTGGAAAGCGACATATGTACGTAGTGGTATAGAAGAGGCCGCTCGTAAGGCTGGTGCCAAAGTAGTTGCAGCCGACCTTGAATCTTACTATGAGGAGGTAACACTGCCTAGTGCCGTAAAACTTAAAAAGACAAAAATCCATAAAGAACTCATAGCGTGTGACGTGTGGATAAATATGCCTATACTTAAAAATCACGGTGGAGCCAAAATGTCTGTCTCTATGAAAAACTATATGGGTATAGTCTATGACCGCGAATATTTCCATTCAAACGACCTCCAACAGTGCATAGCCGATGTGTGTACTTGGGAGAAACGTCCTGTGCTTAATATAGTGGACGCTTATCGTATAATGTTCCAGAATGGTCCTCGCGGTAAGAGTGCAGGAGATACAGCTCTAGTGAAGTCTCTTATCATATCTCCAGATATAGTAGCTGCCGATACGGCTGCTATAAGCCTGTTTAATCAGGTAAAAACGATGTCGATAGACCAGGTAGGACATATAGGTAAAGGCGAAGCTCTGGGTGTGGGTACGACAGATCTTAAAAAATTGGACGTGAAACAGCTCAAAATATAATTATTTGACTTTCAGTATTGTTAAAATTTTTAATGTGCTGAAAAATATATCTAAAAAAGAAAAAAAATATTCATTTTTTCTTTTTTGTAAAAAAATATAAATATATTTGTGTGTTCATTTTGAGAATATGTACATGCGTTATACATTTGCAGAAAGAACAAGAGAAAATAATATATTATTAACCGTAAATTCATTTTATTTGACATGAAAGAGTTACTCGAATCAATCAAGGCAGACCTAGCAGCATTTGTAAAAGACGCTGATGCACACGTAGAAAAAGGCAACAAAGCCGCTGGTACTCGTGCACGTAAAGTTTCTTTGGAGCTTACTAAAAAGTTCAAAGAATTCCGCAAACAGTCTATCGAAGCTGCTAAATAATAAGGACAGCTCATTACAAATGATAAAAAGAGGAGAACACCGGTGGTCTTCTCTTTTTTTTGTGAGGTGAAAAATTTGCATAAATGATTAAATAGTGCGATTTTTGCAGAAGTTTTAAGCGAATGATTGAAAATACACACTATGCCAAAAAATTCACTATCCCACGAAGCCGAAGAAAAGATATTAAAAGCAGCCCGTACCGTTTTTATAAAGAAAGGGTATAAGGGAGCCACTACTCGAGATATAGCCGCCGAAGCCGGTATTACATCGCCTCTGCTCAATTATTACTTCCGTAGTAAAGAAAACATTTTCAGTATAGTATATGAGCGTGCATTCAACAGCCTGTATAGTAATGTCTATCATACTATAATGGGTGATGCGTCGTTGTTTGAAAAGATACCTGCACTGGTAGATGGACTTATGAAGGAACTGGTAGAAAATCCAGATGTGCCAAGTTTCATATTTAATGAGGTTACTCGTTCTCCCGAAAAACTTGTAGAGCGTTTCCGTTCCAAGATGCATCTGTTGGAAGCATACCGTGATTTTTCAGACAGCGTTTATGCCGAAGTCGAAAAAGGAACCATACGACCTGTACGCCCTATAACATTGCTTATAAACATACAGTCGTTGTGTATATATCCGTTCCTGGCACGTCCATTGCTATGTGAGATATCAAATATCTCTATCCGCGAATATATGAAGATACTGGCACGTCGTCGTGATGAAATTATAGAGATGATAGAAAAAGATATAAGGATAAAATAAAATTTTTCTCCATAAAAAAGCCGCCCCCTGGGGCGGCTTTTTTATGGAGTATAGTGATAGTTCTTTTATAAAGCAGGATTGCTGCACATATTCATAATCATTTCAACGTCTTTGCGGCTTTCAGACATAAGTGTAAGAACGTCGCCTTTTGAAATTTTGGTAGAGCCATTAGGTGCAAAATATTTACCTTCGCGATAGATAAGTATTATCATCACGCTGTGAGGTATGTTCATATCCATTATCTTGGTTCCATCGGCAGGGGAGTCTTTATCTACTCTTACCTCGGTCATTTCGCTCTTGAAACTATCTGTTATCTCATAGTCCAATGGGTGAGATACAGCATCACTCTGTGGTAGAGCCAATTCCAGTTTTTTGGACATATAAGGCAATAGCGTTCCTTGTAACAATACAGATGCTATCGAGATAAAGAAGACGATGTTAAAAATAGTGTCTGAATGAGGAACACCTTCCACCAGTGCATAGGAAGCAAAAACGATAGGTACGGCTCCACGCAATCCTCCCCAGGATATGAATAATTTGTCTTTGGTCGTGAAGCGAGAGAAATGCATAAGTATAAATACCATAGCAGGACGTGCCACAAATATCATAAATACAGATACCAGTATTCCTACTCCTATCACAGGAACTATATTGGACGGAGTAACCAGCAGACCCAACATAATGAACATCACCACCTGCATAAGCCAAGCTACACCATCGTGAAAACGTGTAAGACTCTTCTTGTGTACAAAACCATTGTTACCCAGTATGACAGCGGCTATATATATGGCTAGGAATCCGTTGCCACCCACCATATCTGTAGCGGCAAATGTAAGCATACACATCGCCAATGATAGGACAGGATAAAGGCCTTCGGTGTCTAGTTTTATGTGATTCAATAGCCACAACATACCACGTCCAAAAAGGAAACCGGCTATACTGCCTAATGTGATGGAACGTACCAACATCCATATGGTATCTATTATGGATACATCGGGGCTCTTTATAAGGTATATAAAGGTCGTCGTCATTATGAATGCCATAGGGTCGTTACTACCACTCTCCAACTCGAGCAGCGGACGCAGATTGTGTTTAAGTCCCATTTTACGAGAACGGAATATACCAAACACTGCCGCAGCATCGGTAGAAGACACGATGGCCCCCAGTAACATACTCTCATAAAAAGAAAATCCTGTAACGTAATATACAAATCCTCCCACTATAAACACGCTAAGTATCACACCCAGAGTAGAGAGCAGGACACCTTCACGTAGTATGGGACGTATCGTTGATATTTTGGTTTCCAGACCACCCGAAAACATTATGAAGATAAGGGCTATGTTACCCATCTGTTGGGCGATGTCATAGTTGTCAAATTCTACTCCTCCGAAGCCTTCGGTGCCAGCCAGAATACCTGTAAGCAAAAACAGTATAAGAGATGGCATGCCAAAACGGTATGAAGCCTTGCTTATAACCACCCCGCTTACCAGCATTACAGATATGAAAAATAAAAGTTCAGACATAAATTAAGAAAGTGTTTTTAATGTTTTAGATAGGGGTGTGAAATATAGTTTACAGTAGGGTTTTAAGAGGTCGTTTTTAATGAAGGACAAAGGTAGCTATTTTTTTTATTCTTGTGATGTAATTTTGTGTGATGTGATGTGTATAGAAGTAATTTTTTTGCTAAATTGCGCCTTTGGTAGCAGGGAGGGATAAATGATAATAGAAATAATGTAAGAGTATGTTAATTATAAAATTGGTACTTAAAATAATAAACGCAATTCTTGCTTTTATTCTGGCTGTGGCATTTGCTTCGGTGTATGTACCACCTGCCTATCTTCCATATATAAATGCACTGGGGCTGTTGGTTCCTGTTTTGCTGGCATTCAATATCTTTTTTGTTATACTATGGCTACTGTGTAAGGATATGTATTTCCTTTATTCTGTGATGGCTATAGCTGTTGGTTGGGGACAATGGACGGGCGTGTTTTCTGTGGGAGCAGATAAAGACACGACAGATACTCCTACGCTGCGTTTAATGACATATAATGTGATGTCTTTCTATGGACAGGACGGAAGAGCAGGAGAGCAGGTATCGACATCTGTAAATAATACGCTAGATGTTTACTCGCCAGATGTAATATGTTTCCAAGAATACCGTCATTTTCCCGATGTAAATCTATCTGAATGGAAATATAGTTATAGGGACAAAAATGTGGCATTGTATTCGCGATATCCTATTATAAACAAGGGTTCTTTGTCGTTTGATGATACGTTTAATAATGCTGTATATGCCGATGTGAAATTATCGGCAGGGGATACGGTGAGAGTGTATTGTGTTCATTTGGAATCATTGGAGATAAGAGCGGGTGAGGTAAAGGCTCTATCTACTTCACACGATTTGTCAAATGACGTAAAGGGACTATGGGGACGACTCAATAGTGGTTTTATAACACAGGGCAGTCAAGTGAAAAAGGTGGTGGAGAGTATTAAAAATTCGCCATATCCAGTAGTGGTGGCAGGAGATTTTAATAATACTCCGTTTTCATATTCCTATCATAGTGTGCTGCAGGAAGGTCTTAAAGATGCTTTCCGTGAGGCAGGCTGGGGTATAGGAGCGACGTTTAGAGATATAAGCTATCCGCTGAGGATAGACCACATAATGGTAGATGAGATGAAATTTGGAGTGCAGTCGTGTGATGTGTTAAGGAAGGAAAAATCATCAGACCATTATCCTGTATTTGCAGTATTTACGTTGAAATAAAATAGATATAATTATGGAAGAACTAGTACAACGTACCGATTTTGTTCCCAAGACGTGGAACGATATCAAGACAAATGACTCGTGGTCTATATTTAAGATTATGAGCGAGTTTGTTCAAGGATTTGAGACGATGGCACGTATAGGGCCTTGTGTGTCTATATTTGGTTCGGCTCGTATAAAACCAGGTACACCTTATTATAGACTTACAGAACAGGTGGCTTATAAACTCACTGCACTAGGTTTTGGAGTTATAACGGGTGGAGGACCTGGTATAATGGAAGCAGCCAATAAAGGTGCATACTTTGGTGGCGGAACGTCCTGTGGAATGAATATAGAATTGCCACACGAACAGAATTCAAACCCATTTATAGATAAAGATAAAAACATATACTTTGACCATTTCTTTGTGCGCAAAGTGATGTTTGTCAAGTATTCACAGGCATTTGTGGTGATGCCAGGTGGTTTTGGTACTCTAGACGAATTGTTTGAAGCGATAACGTTAGTTCAGACCAAAAAATCGGAACTTTATCCTATCGTACTGGTAGGTGTGGATTACTGGAAGGGACTGGTAGAGTGGATAAAGGAGCGACTACTGGCAGAAGGTATGATTTCTCCAGATGACGTGGACCTTATACGATTGGTCGATACGTCAGACGAAGTGGTAGAGGTTATCAAGGACTTCTACAAGAAACATACGTTCTCTCCTAATTTCTAATTGTCAATAAAATAAAACTGAAATAGTAACTTTAATAATCGATAAAATGAAACAAGATATGATAGTCATTTTGGACTTGGGTAGCCACGAGAATACGGTGGTGGCTCGTGCGATACGTGCATTGGGTGTGTATAGTGAAATATATCCGCACGATATCACGGTAGATGAGTTGAAAGCTCTTCCCAATGTCAAAGGTATCATTATAAACGGAGGCCCAAATCACGTTATAGATGGCGTGGAGATAGATGTCAACCACGATATCTACCAGATGGGTATTCCTGTCATAGCAGCAGGACACGACAAGGCTCTGTGTGATGTGAAACTGCCACAGTTTGCAGATGATGTAGAGGCTATAAAAGAGGCTGTTAAATCGTTTGTATTTGACGAGTGTAAAGCCGAAGCCAACTGGAATATGACAAACTTTGTCAATGACCAGATAGAACTGGTACGTCGTCAGGTGGGTGATAAGAAAGTCCTTTTGGCACTATCGGGAGGTGTGGATAGTAGTGTGGTTGCTGCTCTGCTACTCAAAGCGATAGGAGATAATCTGGTGTGCGTACACGTAAACCACGGACTGATGCGTAAGGGCGAATCTGAAAACGTGGTAGAGGTGTTCCGTAATGGTCTTAAAGCAAATCTTATCTATGTAGATGCGACAGACCGTTTCTTGGGTAAACTGGAAGGTGTAGCAGACCCAGAAGCCAAACGCAAAATCATAGGCGGTGAATTCATTCGCGTGTTTGAAGAAGAGGCTCGCAAACTGGACGGTATAGACTTCTTGGGACAGGGTACTATCTATCCAGACATAGTGGAAAGTGGTACAAAGACTGCCAAGATGGTGAAATCTCACCACAATGTGGGTGGTCTGCCAGAAGACCTTCAGTTTGAACTGGTAGAACCTCTTAAACAGCTATTCAAGGACGAGGTGCGTGCTTGTGGTGTAGAGCTAGGATTGCCATATGAGATGGTATATCGTCAGCCATTCCCAGGTCCTGGACTAGGTGTGAGATGTCTAGGTGCTATCACTCGCGAACGTCTAGAGGCTGTACGTGAGGCCGATGCTATATTGCGTGAAGAGTTTAAGATAGCAGGTCTTGATAAAAAAGTATGGCAGTATTTTACTGTTGTTCCAGACTTCAAGTCGGTAGGTGTACGTGACAATGCTCGTTCATATGAATATCCTGTTATCATACGTGCGGTAAATACGGTCGATGCTATGACTGCAACGATAGAGCAGGTGGACTGGGCTGTACTTATGAAGATAACAGACCGCATATTGCGTGAGGTTAAAAATGTAAACCGCGTATGCTATGATATGTCTCCAAAGCCATCGGCAACGATAGAGTGGGAGTAATAAAAGATAGTCGCTTGACAATCAAAAACGGCAGCCTGTGGCTGCCGTTTTTGATTTTAATGTTGTTCCTTTTGTGTCTTGCGTGGAATTAAAGTGAGTTAATCACCTCTTGGAGCCTGGAAAGGAAGGAGGCAGCGTGTCCACCGTCCATCTGTGAGTGATGGAATTGGAATGAGATGGGTAGCTTTACCTTAAATAGACCTTTGCGGTATTTGCCCCACATCACCATAGGGTTGTTAAACAGGGTAGAGTATTGGTTTACTATGCTGTCCAGTTCGGTCTCTACCATAGCCGATGTTCCTATCACCATAGATTCTTCATCATAAAAACTCTCACAGCTCTCATATGCCGATGTGGTAAGGTTGGTGTAACGCGTGTTAAACTCTGTTGGGTCATCACTGTATGCTACATCACAAGAGCAGATGTCTCCCTTGCGGTTTTTTACTATGACGTTAATGGATAGACGGTCATACTTGAATAGTTTGTCTTGTTCTGGGAGGAGATAAAATTCATCTATACGGCTGGCTGCCAGTCCTATACAGTGGCATAGTAGCATATTTATTTTAAGCCCTTTCCGCCTACTTGCTTTATATAAACGTGTTATATCAAATGTCTTGGTAAGAGTTACCATAGGCATAGGAGATTTAATCCATAGTTCAAATGCTCGGCTGCGGGAGGTGTCTTGGGGATTTATTTCTTGTTTCATCGTAGTGCATTGTGTTATGGTGTGCAAATATATGATATTTTGTGGGAGTAAAAAGCTATAATAAAGACTGTGAATACAGATATTTATAGCTATCTTTGCATATTGGCATTATTATAAATAAACAGAAAAGGAATATAGATAAAGATATGAAAATAAGGATTTTGGTAGTGGTATTGGCATTGTCGGTCATATTGGGAGATGTCTATGCGCAGAATATCAAGACGTACAAGGCTCGCCGTAATGATACGATGGAAAAAATAGCCGAAAAATACAACCTTTCGGTAGAGACATTGCGACATTATAATTCGGTGTATAAGGATACTCCTCTTAAAAAAGGAGATATCATCATTATTCCCGATAGTGATGTCATACCATCAGAAAAACCAGCCGATACTCCTTATAATACACAGACGGTGGTTAAAGAATTGGATTTTACCGATGCCCAATTTATAGAGCATACCGTCCTTCCAAAAGAGACCAAATACGGCATATCTCGTCGTTATAGTATAACACAGGACGACCTTACGCGTCTTAATCCTATGCTTCAGACATTGGGATTGCAGGTGGGTATGGTGCTTAAAATACCAGTGCTTACCAGCGAACAGAAAGAACAGTCTACACAGAATATAGCTGCCATAGAGAAAATGCAGGGAGAGCAGACGACATATACATTCCATGTGGTACGCCCCAAAGAGACCAAATATGGTATATCTCGTCATTATGGTATAACAGAAGAACAACTATGTGCTATGAACCCTCACTTAAAGACCGAAATGCCTCGTATAGGAGAGACATTGCGTATCCCACACCCTATGCCACAGGTGGTGGTAGAGGAGGTGGTAACAGCCGATACTGTTGTGGTGGTAGATAGCGTGGTGGTGGATACGGTTATAAAAGGCAAATATGCTCATATACCAGTTATAAACATAGATGTGATACTGCCATTTAATGCCGATAAAGTAGCATATATGGACGCTGTCCCAGAAAAAGACCGTTTCCGTGATTCGCGTACAGCTCTTACATTTTACAATGGTGTACTTATGGCGCTGGATAGTCTTGGAAAAGACGGGTTGAGAGTGCAGGCAAGGGTTCACGATAGCCGTCGTGATATATCTATTGTGAGTGGTATAGTGTCATACAATGATTTTTCGCAGACAGATGTGGTGATAGGCCCTCTTTTTGCCGAGGTCGCCGAATTTGCTGTTAAGGGACTGGAAAAATCATCACAGGCGATAGTTGTTTCTCCATTTTCTCAACGACACGATATAGCATCGTTGCCACGATTGGTGCAGGCTACGGCATCATATGCTACGGGACGTGATGCTATGGGGGATTATATTGTAGAAAATGTGCCGTCCAAAACCAAAGTCATTCTTCTTACATCTGAATCTAGCAAGGAAGATGTCGAATACTTGAAGGCTCGTCTTACATCGCGTGTGGGAATGGGTAATGTGCTGGAGATGCCTCTCACGACAGATAGTTGTGCTTATCGTATGTATGAGAAATATATGGAAGGTTATACCACGATAGTGGCTCCTACTATCTGTGCCGATGTGATGAACCCGCTCACAGAATCTATGGATATACCCGAAGACGATTTGCCTCGTATCAAGATTTATGCAATAGAGGCAGATGCTCGTGGACGACGTGCGATGCAGGCTTTGAGTGGGGCTAAGGCGACAGCTATGACGTTTGTCTATACGACACGTTATTATGAAGATAAGGAACACGCTGGATATGATAATTTTATGAAGACATACCGTGAGCGTTTCCACGAGGCTGCATCTCAATATGCGGTGCAAGGTTTTGATGTGACGTATGACGTACTGTCGCGTTATATCAAGGCGGTGGAAACGGGAGTGAGCGAAAAAGTAGGCGTTTACTCAACCGAAGGTATAGCATCTAGATATTATTATCGTCTGCACAGCGGTGGAGGTTATGAAAATACTGCACTATATATAGTTTCATATAAAAAGAGCGAAGGCGAGAGTCTTTTGCAATAAAGAAATTATAAAATACTACTACTAGATGAACGCACTTAATTTACTTACCACTCGTGATAAATCGGTAGCCAAAAGACGTTTTTGGGTGTTTTTGGCTATATGGTTTGTGATGAGTTCCATTCAATGTATATTTTCTGGTTATAACGAAGACGAGCCATATTATTACATATATGCTTTGTATCCAGCTTGGGGGTATTTTGACCACCCTCCTATGGTGGGTATATTTGTAAAGATGGGTGTGCTTCTTTTGGGTAAGATAGGGGTGAGGCTTTTTGCGGCGGTGTCATCTACGGTGTTCTTGTGGGCAGTTTGGCGAGTGTTGGAGTATAAGGAAAAATGGCGTTATGTGAACGTTTATATACTTTTGGCATTGTCGCTGCCTATGGTGAATGTGTATGGTTTTATACTTGTGCCAGACGCTCCGCTATTGCTTTTTTCGGCACTGTTCCTGTATGTGTATAAACGTTTTCTTTATAGCCGTAGTGTTACACGAGCGGTGCTTATGGGACTGCTGGCGGCGGCTATGCTTTACAGTAAATACCACGGAGCATTGCTGTTACTGCTGGTCATTCTTTCAAACCTACAATTGTTGCGTAATAAGTATTTTTATATAGCTCTACTGGTGGCAGGATTGTGTTTTATGCCACACGTGGTATGGCAGATAGAGAATGATTTTCCGTCGCTTAAATATCATCTGGTGCAGCGTTCTGCTAAATCATACAGGTTCCTGTACACGTGGGAATATCCGCTTAATCAATTGGCTGTACTGGGACCATTCACGCTGCCAATGATGCTTATAGCGGTCTTTAAGAGTAAGGCTCGCACGACGTTGTCGAGTGCTATGAGGTTTATATTCTGGGGATTTTTGGGATTCTTCCTGCTGATGACATTTAAGGGACACGTAGAGCCACACTGGACGATAGTGGCTGTGATACCAGGTGTATATTTCTGTCATCCTTGGGCGGTACAGAATGAAACGAGAGCTAGATTTTTCTTGTTTGGAACGCTTTTTGCAGCGGTGCTTATATTTATAGCCCGTATTTTGTTGTTGATACCAGGCCTTCCTACACCGTATCACAATCAGGATAAGTGGGCGGCAGCAATAGAAGAGGTGGCGGGAGATAATCCAGTGGTCTTCCGTGATAGTTATCAGAAACCGTCTATGTATATTCTTAAGACAGATAAAACGGCTTGGACGTATAATTCTCCTACCCGCCGCTCAAATCAATATGACTTTCTGCCTATAATAGACAGTATAAATGGTAAAAAGGTGCTTTATTTGGGTGAAAATCCACAGACGGCAACGCTGGGTATTATCACACCAGATGGAGATACACTGCACGGTAGATGGATAGAAAATTTCTGTGTGGACAGTGTAAGGGTAGATGATACATCGGGACTTAAATAATGATAGAGATATCTCGTGTTTATAATATAGATGACGCATTGTTCTTTATGCTGTTGCTGTCGGCTATGCTGGTGGCATTGTTGCGTTATGTGTATCCGCGACTTTTTTTAAGAGATGTGGTGGGTGGATTTCGCTTGGGTGATGCAACGGTAGATGAAAGTTTGGCTCGTTCATCTAGAGGTGAGATGACTTATGCTGTGCTGTGTTCTATGCTGTATGTGTATATGGTCTCTATTGTGGTGTATATGTGGTGGAGTAAGAATAGGGTAGGCTATAGTTTTGATGTTGCAGATTGGGGTGTGGTTTATGGAATAGGATTGGTAGGGCTTATCGTGAAGTGGGGACTGGATAAATTCCTGTTGTATGTTTTTGATGTGGGAGATATGGCTATGGCTTTTGCAGAACGTAAAGTCACGATGCGTCTTTTTATGAGCGTATGGGGAGGTCTGGCGTTCTTTGTGATGTGGTATGCAACGGGTGGTTTTACGATGATTGTGACCGATGTAGGAGTGGGGATTATGATAGCTGTATGGGTGATAATTTTTATTCTTTTTATGGCTGAATTTTTAATGCGTAGTAAGTCTTACTTTTTGTTTTTTATTTTTTATCTTTGCACAATCCAAATTTGCCCTATGATTTTGGCGTGGATTTGGATAAAAAACGTCCTAACAACCTAATCTATAACCATTTCTGTGTAAACAGATAAAATTTATTTTTTAAGAGAAAATGAAGGTAAAAACAATTCTGGTGTCACAGCCGGCACCAAAAGCAGAGGGTTCTCCATACCACGAGCTTGCACAAAAACAAAATGTAAAGGTAGATTTCTTTCCTTTTTCATATGTTGAAGGCATAGATGCATCGATGGTACGCAAACAAAAAATAGACTTGAAAAACTACACTGCTGTTATCTTTAACAGTAAAAATTCGGTGGACCATTACTTCCGCATAGCCGAAGAGATGCGTTTTAAGGTACCTGACGATATGAAGTATTTTTGTCAGACAGAAACAGTGGCTTTCTATCTACAGAAGTATGTGGTGTACCGCAAACGCAAGATTTATATAGGAGGAAAGACGTTTGATGACCTGCTTAAAGTGATAAAAAAACACAAGACAGAAATGTTCTTGATGCCGACATCAGATAGCTTGCGTCCCGAGATTTCTACGGCACTAGATGGTTTGGGAATAAAATGGGAGCGTGTGGTTATGTATAACAATGTCAATTCAGACCTTACGCCTCTGTCTGATAAAAAATATGACGTGATGGTGTTCTTTACGCCAGCCGGAGTTAAATCGTGGTATAACGCTTTCCCTGGATATAAACAAGAGGATACGCGTATAGCGGCATTTGGACTTTCTACTATAAAAGAAGCCGAAGCAGCTGGTATGGTGGTAGATATAAAAGCTCCTACGCCAGAAATGCCTTCGATGACCAAAGCACTGGAAGAATATATCAAGGTAGCCAATAAATAAAAAAATCCCCGCCACTAGTGGCGGGGATTTTTTTATTGCTCGTATGGTGAGGATAAGGATTAAGCTTTTACTATCTTTATCACACGACTATAACGCGTTCCGTTTACTACCCTTAACAGATAAGTCCCGCGGGATAGCTCTTTGCCTACTATTACTATGCCTTGGTTGTTGTATAGCTCCTGGTGGTAGAGTGTGCGGCCTGCCATATCCATTATTTCCAGATATGCACGGTCGTCTATCCCTCCATCAAAACTATATTCTACGTTGAGTAGTCTGTCTGCATAGAAAGGGTTGGGATAGGCTCGTACATATGTTTCCATTATCTGTGATGAACTGTCGCCTTCTATCTTTTTTAAGATTATATCTCTAGATGTTGTAATACCGCTACGCATAACTACGTCCATCTTGACACTGTGGTATCCATCGGCATTTATTTCTATCTCTCGTAATCCTTCACGAGTGCTGCCTGTACGGTATGTACCGTCTATGTCGCTATAAGTACAACTCTTGTCATCTGTAAAACGTAGCGAAGCGTTGAAGATAGCCCGTCCTTCTTCATCGGTTATATTGCCGCGAAGGTAGGCTGCCTTGGTAAGTGTTGGACGCAGTATATGCAGTCCAGTATTCATATCTGATACCAATACGAGTCCCGAATCCATATATGGATATATCCCCCAGGCTCCGTCAAACTGTCCGCGAGAGCCTCCTGTACAGGTCTGGTAAGAGGCTACCTCTATCATATTGTCTGCCTGTGAAGCGTCAAATATCTTTACCCCCTGATTATAGTAAGATGTAAAGATAAAATCTCCTACTACTGTTGCATTGTGTGGTATGGCTTGGCTGTAATCGGCGGCACGTACTTTACCTAGTGTGCGTATGTTCTTGTGGTTGCTCACATCATAGGAAGATATGTATGCGCTCATTTTTTCATCGGTGGTGAATAGTGTATGCCCATCGTCTGATAGCCAAGCGTTATGTGTGGTACGATTGGGCGTCTGTGCCGAGTTTATCTCTCGGGGAGATGAAGGGTCGCTTACGTCTATGATTATAAAACGTCCGTCTTTATCGGCACAGCCATAGAGTATGCCGTCACGTACATATCCGTCGTGGAGATATGTCCTGTCATAGCTGCCACATATAGAGGGTGATGTGGGACTTTCTTTTAAGTTTAGAATGAGAGCTCCGCCACGCTCCTGCACACCAAAAAGATAAGCAAGGCCGGTGTTGTCATCTATAAATATATTGTGTGCAGTCTGGTATTCGGGTGTTTTATAGCGATGTATATATGGTGATAAGTCATCACTCCCTATCCCGTTTAGGTCTATTATGAGTAGTCCATCGGCTTCTTCCTGTGTGCCGTTATATATCCCGTGTACTATGTAAGCATAGTGTGAGTATGTCTGAATGTCTTTCCATACAGAATTGACCGTGGGGATAAAGTGTACTTCACAAGGAGAGGAAGGACTGCTTATATCCACAATGGAAATTCCGTCATAAGTCCCTACCAATGCATATTCATTGCCATTGCGCTCGTTATATCCCCATACACAGTTAAGTAGGTGTGTGGGATAAGGCAGGTGTCCTACGCTTGTTATGTTGTTGTCTTGTGGGTAGGCGGCAGTATAAAAAATCATCGCAAAGCCAAGTAGTAGAGGTCTTATCATACGGCACTTTTTTATCTATAATTTAGTCAAAAAATATCAAATGTCTATCCTGTGTGTTTTTTTTAACCTATGGCTGGGTAAAATGTGCTATATTTGCCATAGGATAAAAAGTAATAAGATATGTTGTTGATATACAAAAATATGCCTTTGGGGGCGCTGATAAACAGTCATACGTCTATCGTTCCAGTGCTGGACCGTATGGGTATAAACCTGGGTGTGGGAGATTCTACGGTAGAAGATGTATGTGTGGAAAAAGGTATAAACGTGGATTTTGTGATAGCGATACTCAATACCTTTCTCAACGAAGGCTATTTCCCAGAAAAATCTTTCCAGACGGTGAGTCGTGAAGATATAGAGTCTTATATGAATTCTACATATGAGTATTATCTGGGTGCTCAACTGCCCGTGATAGAAGCTCATCTCATGAGACTTATAAACGGAGAAAATGCTCCGCTACATATTATAAAACGAATGGTGGAAGATATACGTCTGTCTATAATAAATGCTATGGGTAGTGATAAAAAGACAGATTATGCTGCATCTGACGAATACTATCAAGGAGCAATATCTCTTATAGATGATGTTAAAAATCTGATAATAAAACATATATCTGGCAGGTATGACAAGAATATGTGTTATGCCTTACTGTTTTTTCTTTCTTCTTTCCGCAAAGATCTCAATCACCACTTACGCATACGTTCGCGAGTGCTTATACCTATGATGAAATAGATGAAACACGTATCTATCATAACCGAAGACACACTATCGGCATTGTGATTGCAGGTGCTGCTGGTGGCATATTATTCACCCATAGAGGTGGATATGTTTGTTGCGTTTGTGCAGGAAGAACAGTTGGCCTATGATGTTTACTTTGTCTCAGAAAAGGAATATATCACCCATCAGGATTTTTATGCGTCCAGACGAGGGCAGACGATGGTTATCTCTCACGAGGCGAGAGGTGAAAACATATTGTGTGTACGTTCTAGCCAAGAAGAGATGATAGAGAAGATAGAACGCTTTTTGGAAGGGAATAGGGCTGCTCTTACGTCGCTTACCGATAGAGAGATACAGGTTCTTAAAATGATAGCACGTGGAGCTATAAATAAAGAAATAGCAGCTGCTTTATCCATTAGTTTTAATACGGTTCTCACACACCGCAAGAATATAACTGCCAAACTGGGCATCAAGACCGTGTCTGGTCTTACGTTCTATGCTATGATGAATGGCTATGTTTCCCCGTCAGATATAGATGTTTAGTTGCTTGTTTTATTTATATTTAAAGTGTTTTCGGTAAAGTCATAGATAGCCCTCTCTACCGCATCTATATCGTGTGATACCACCCCGCAAGCCATAGGGTGTACACCTACCGTTGGTAGTTCTATGTAGCGTTTAATAGGGGAGGATAGCTGTGAGTGCATCTCGCGTATTTTATCTACTCGTACCGTGCGGTCTTGGTTCTCCTCGTCTTTATAGTATGCCAGTGTGAGCGAAGGTGCTGTTATCTTTCTGAATGTATCATAGTTCATAGTGGTTTCCACCAGATTTTGCAGTTCTACTGCCGATTCTAGACGAGGGCCTTCGCTCCAGTATTCTGGATAGTAGTTTGTGCTGTCTACTTTCATTCTCTTGCCGCCTTGCACCAGTCGTGCAATCTCCAGCCCCCAAGGGCCGTTGAGTAGTTTTACTCCCAGTGTGGCTGGCAGTATGTTTGGTGAGATGTTTATAAGAGCGTGAATTTTTTCTGGATATGTGGCTGCCAGTGTAAGGGCAAGCGTTCCACCTGTGCTGGTGCTCATTATTATCACTTTATCTCCAAGTCTTTCTGCTACGGCCAATGCGTTTTTGGCACTTTCCCATAACCCGTCTGCAGTCATATTAAGTAGTGGTTCGTCTGTTACAAAGGCGTGGTCATCCAGGCGAGGCAGGTACATATTCATGCCGTATAGCGAGGCGTAATGTGAGGCTACGGGCATACCTTCGTTTATCGTAGCGGTGTATCCGTGTAGGTATAGCAGGACGTATTCGGTTGAGGTAGTGTCGTTATATAGACGTATCTGTGAGTGACAACCACTCTTTATACTGTCTCCGTATGATGATTCGGCAAGGGATATGCTATCTATGAGTTCGGGAATGGTAGATGGAACAATGGGAAACGATGTAGATAATACAGCTTTTTCACAACGTGGTCCTATCATGTAAACAAAACATAACAGGGCTATCAATATGCTTATAGTCCAAAGAGTTTTTTTCATTAGTCTTTGTTTATGATTTCTATCGTTTCAAAATAGTGGTCTATGTGTAGCATCTGTGATGGAGCAGATGCAGCATCTACGGCCATTTTATCACAGGCTTCGTTTTCTGTGTGTGATGAGTGTCCTTTTACCCAATGAAACGTGAGGCGGTGTTTGCCTACGGCAGATAGATACCTACGCCACAGGTCTGGGTTTTTCTTTCCGGCAAATCCTTTCTGTACCCAGCCTTTAAGCCAGCCTTTGTTTATGGCGTCTGTTACATAGCGGGAGTCTGAATATATGTGTATGTCGTGACCTTCGCCGCGTATCATCTCTATGGCGACGATTACCGATAGTAGTTCCATGCGGTTATTGGTAGTCAAACGGAAGCCTTCGGCAAAACGTTTTTCATAGTTTATGCTGGGAGCACGCATGATGATGCCATATCCTCCAGGACCAGGATTGCCTCTCGAAGAACCATCTGTGAAAATCTCTATAAGCATACAGCAGTCTTTTCTTTCCATTTACCAAATGCTCCATCTATAAACATACACACGTCAGAATACGAAGGCATAATGCTGTTGCTCCACAGTAATACAAATGCATAATGACACGTGGTGTGAGATAAGTATTTGTCACGATGTGTACGATATGCTTCTCTCATCAGGCGTTTGATGCGGTTGCGGTCTGTAGCGTGTTTAAAGTGGCGTTTTGGGACAAAAAAAGCACACTGGCTATTGGTGGAACCGTCTGTGAGTTCCTTCCACAATAGTCTTATAGGATATTTTGAGACGCTGTTTCTCTTCTGGAAAATATCGTCTATCGTCTTTTGGCTTTTGAGTCTTTGCTCCCTGCCCAATGTCTGTGTCATTCTGGCTGATTAATGAGTCCCCAAAGATAAGAATAATAGATAATAAAATTTAATAACGTAAACTTAAAATATAAAAAGAGTTTTTTTTGAGAAAAGAATCGTTGTGAAGAATAGATTGGGGGTGTGGTGTGAATGATAAAATGTAACACAGGGTGTGATATTTTTATTTTTCTATAAAAGAAAATATTTTATATGCAAGAAAACTTTTTTTGTTT
>JAFYKQ010000057.1 GCA_017537565.1 Flavobacteriales bacterium | reverse complement strand
CAAAATATATAAATACAGCCAAATGAGTGATTTGAAACAATTAGCGGCGGGGTTTGAAGATGTGTTTTATATAGTAGATAAAAATAGACGGGACGTGCTAGGTCCTATGGATATAAAAGAATATGTAGAGATGAGAGAAAAACTTGGAGTACCAGATGATATGACTCTCAAAGTAAAACTTAAAATATAAAACCCATAGCACATAATCCTATGACAGAACTTAAAAGAGCCCTCATCATTATACCATTATCAATAATTATTATCCCTCTTCTATTATTGCTAGCACAAGGCTTATATATGTGGAGCGACAGCCCAAAAGAAATAGCAGGGAAATATCTTATATGCTATGAGCCTCACTTTACACTGGGGATAAAAACAGGAGAAAGCACTTGGAATTTATATGATGAGAATATGTTTATAGAGAACATAGAACATTCAGACGATTTCATACTCATCTATGCCCTCCGCTCCCCAAACGACATATTACAAAGCGAGGATTGGATAATAAGCAAATGGAATGATGTGGAAAAAATTAAAAATGATTTTTCCCCCGCTCTATACATCATAGACGTTAAACAGGATTCTATCTATGGCCCTATGGATATAAAAGAATATGTAGAGATGAGAGAAAAACTTGGAGTACCAGATGATATGACTCTCAAAATAAAACTTAAAATATAAACTCCCCAAAAAGCGGCAGCCTACGGCTGCCGCTTTTTGGGGATTACTACCCTCATATCTTATAGCACATACTCTACCGATATGGTATCGTCCTCTCTCCAATGTATCTTTACACTCTCGTGCAAGCCAGTAGATAGAGACAGTCCTTTGTAATCTACTTTTATAGGATAGCGTTTGTGGTTACGGTCCACCAATACGGCCGTTTTAAGCAGACGAATATTTTCCGATAAAAGATAACGCACAGCATATATAAGCACTCCACCGCTATTGAGCACTCCATCTACCAGCACCACACATTTATCACGCATCTCTTCCAGTGGCACAGACAATGCCACAGGAGCTGTAAGACACTTCTTATCCATCGATAGCGAACACAGATGAACCCCTAGCGGACTTACTCCCTTTACTCTTTCGGCTATCATAGACGCAATCCTATATCCACTGGATTCTATACCTACTATATAAACTTCTTTTTCAGAAATAAAAGCTTCATATATCTGGTAAGCTATACGATTTATCTTGCGACGCACATCGTCATCTGTAAGTATTACGCGGTCTTTCATATCTATCTCTATTTATTAAGTGACAAAGATATAATTTTTTCCCATAAATACACCCTATCATATAAACTAATGTAAGGTAAAAATATTACATTTGTGGCATCAAAAAAGACAATATATCCATATATGACACAGAACACAGTAGATACCAACCTGCTTCTTACCATACTGGACCTTTCAGGAGTGTGGTCATTTGCCGTATCGGGCTCTCTTACAGCCATGCAGAAACGAATGGATTTCTTTGGAGTGCTTATAGTCGCTTTTGCTACGGCATTCGGCGGAGGTACGATACGTGACATTCTTATCAACCGTCCCGTATTCTGGATGCACAACGAGACATACCTATATATACTATTCACCGCAACTCCCATAGCTATCATATTCCGCAACTACCTGCAATACCTACGCAAGACCCTTTTCTTTTTTGACACGATAGGTCTGGGCGTATATACGGTGATAGGCATGCAGATAGGTCTTACGTGGGGATACAGCCCTATGCTGGGTATATGTCTAGGTACTCTTACAGCTTGTTTTGGTGGTGTGGTACGCGACCTGCTGTGTAGCGAGATCCCACTTATCTTCCACCGCGAGATATATGCTTCGATATGTATAGTGGGAGGTGTGGGATATGCTACTATGATGCACTTTGGAGTATCTGAAACGGTAACGGTTCTCGTTACACTGTTTGCTATCATCATAGCACGTTTTATAGTGGTACGCTACAAACTATCACTGCCTATGTTACACCTACGGGACAATATGCCTCACGCTTAACTAGAAAATATTACTTACTACTATGATAAAATCTGTCCTAGACTCTACCGCCCAACGTTTCCTGAAACGTTATATAGACACGGCTTCTCCCACGGGATTTGAGGAGAAGGGAGCGGCACTGTGGTTTGATTACATCAGGCCTTATGTAGATACCACATACACAGACACGTATGGCACTGCCGTGGCTGTAATCAACCCTTCGGCTCCATACAAAGTAGTCATAGAAGCCCACGGAGACGAGATTTCTTGGTTTGTGAATTACATATCTCCCGATGGACTTATATATGTCATTCGCAATGGTGGCAGCGACCATATGATAGCTCCCTCCAAAGTCGTAAACATACACACAGAAAAAAACGGCATCATAAAGGGCGTCTTTGGTTGGCCTGCCATACATACCAGACTACGTGCTGGCAAAGAAAATGAAAAAGCCCCTGCACTGGATAGCATATTTATAGACGTAGGAGCACAGAACAAAAGTGAAGTAGAAGAAATGGGAATACAGGTGGGCGATGTGATTACCTACCCAGATGAATTTTTCACGTTGGGACGTGACAAATATGTAGGTCGGGCTCTTGACAACCGTATAGGTTGTTTTATGATAGCACAGGTAGCACGCCTACTACATCGCGAGAAAATAGACCTGCCATACGCTCTCTACATAGTCAACGCTGTACAAGAAGAAGTAGGTATGAACGGAGCCAAGATGATAGCACGCAACATAGCCCCCGATGTAGCCATAGTTACAGACGTCACTCACGACACATCTACCCCTGGCATAAACAAAATCACCGAAGGCGAGATACGTTGTGGTGATGGACCGGTCATATCTCGTGCTCCATCTGTACACAACCCTCTACGCCAGGTAATACTTAATACTGCCCGCACAGAAGGTATACCACACCAGTTGTGTGCTCACTCCTCTACCACAGGAACAGACACAGATGCTTTTGCATTTGCTGGAATGGGGACAGCATCGGCACTTATATCACTACCGCTTAAATATATGCACACTACGGTAGAGATGGTGTCACGCACAGATGTAGAAAACACCATAGCTCTTATATATCATTCGTTACTATCTCTTAAAGAGAAATAGGAACTATCTGTAAAGACACAAAAAAGCGGCACCCTACGGGTGCCGCTTTTTTGGTGTCGTTCCTATGACTTATTTAAGGAGCAACTGTGTGCTTCCTATCTCACGTCCGCCAGCATAAACATATATAGAGTACTGTCCTTCTACAAAATCTCCAGGCACTCCATCTACATACACTGCCACGTCCAGGTCTTGATTTTCATATAGGACTTCTTTCACTCCACTGAACTGCATACGCTCGTTTCCTACCACAAAGTAGTTATCTCCTTTTTCTATACCTATCAGTTTTTCGGGAGATACCACACGCACATACACATTTACATTACCAGCCTTTGCCAATGCATTTTTTGCCAACGTAAACGATACACGCACCTGGTCTGTACGACGGGCACGGTCTGTATCACGTGTCTTACCAGTAGAAAGAACCGTTATAGCCTGTGCCACAACACCGCGAGCATCTATCTGTGATGCAGACTTCATATCGGCCTGCATACGTACGTTCTGCTCTACCAGTGTCTTGTTACGAGACGAAGTCTTACGCAATGAGTCTTCGGCTCGGTCACGTTGAGCTATAAGCACTTTGTTAAGACGGTTAAGAGAGTCTGCCACGTGGAACAATTCGCGTTTTTCTTCACGTAGACGTTTTATCTGGCGTTCATATGAGCGCAACAGCGAAAGCGTAGCCTTGTAATTTGTCATCGAATCACGCAAAAGCGCTATCTGTTCCTGTGCTTCGGCCACCTCTATTTTAAGTTGTGAATCTTGAACATACAGCGTATCATAGTCTGCCTGCAATGCCGCCAATTCCTCCATAGCCACCTTTCGGTTATGTTCTATGAGTGTCGTGAATTGGCTACGGCTGTAAAATATATACACTATCGCTGCAACTAGCAGCACCAGTAGCAGTATCATCACCGCTGCAGGACGACGTCTAGCAGGGCGTGGTGCAGGGTTGAGAGTATTGTTTTCTTCCATAATATATTGAGTGTTTTAAATTTCCAGTTATATATGCAAAAATAGTCATTTATATCTTCCGTCCCGTCAAAAAGATGTATTTATTATCAAATTTTAAGTTGCATTTAACTTTTTGACATCTACTCATTAAAAATAACGATACTTTTGAAAAGTAATCACTATATTTGTAGCTTGAACGATAAATAAAACTCATCATCAATATGATAAAACGTATTATTTCTATGGCAGTTTTGGCCGGTATGTTTATCTGCCCTGCCTCTCTTAAAGCAGACGAAGGAATGTGGCTTCCCATGTTCATAAAACGTCTTAACTATGTAGATATGCAGAAACAAGGTCTGCAACTCACACCAGAAGAAATCTATGACCTTAACAACTCTTCGCTTAAAGACGCAGTGCCTATCTTCGGCGGAGGTTGTTCTTCAGAAGTAGTATCAGACAAAGGTCTGCTACTTACCAACCACCACTGTGGATTTTCTGCCATAGCAGCTCTTTCTACACCAGAAGCCAACTACCTGCAAAACGGATACTGGGCTTCATCTATGGAAGAAGAACTCCCTGCTCCTGGTCTAGCCGTACAGTTCTTTGTACGTATGGAGGACGTTACCAATGAAATAAATGCTGTTATCCTGCCAAATATGACAGAAGACCAACGCTATGCAGCTATACAGAAAAAAGCTCGTGAGATAGAAGCTGCAGCTGGTGAAAATGGCAAATATTCTGCACAGGTAAAAAGTTTTTACAGCGGAAACGAACACTATCTATTTGTATATCAAGTATTCCGCGATGTACGTCTGGTAGGAACACCTCCTCAATCGGTAGGTAAATTTGGTGGTGAAACAGACAACTGGATGTGGCCTCGTCACACTTGCGACTTTTCTATGTTCCGCATCTATGCCGACAAGGACAACAACCCTGCCGCTTACTCAAAAGACAATGTACCTTACCGTCCTAAAAAATTCTTGAAAGTAAACATAGGCGAGAAAAACGTGGGTGATTTTGCTTTCATAATGGGTTATCCTGGTACTACACAGCGTTACCTTACATCGTGGGGTATAGACTATCTGGTACAGACAGAATATCCAGCATTTGTAGATGCTCGCGACCGCAAACTGGAAATAATGCGTAAAGCTATGGCATCTGACCCTGTTATACGTCTTAACTATGCCAATACATTTGCTTCGGTATCCAACTACTGGAAAAACCGTATGGGTATGATAGAAGCCCTTACCAAAAACAAAACAGCCGACAGCAAACGCGAAATAGAAGCCGAAGTTGCAAAATGGATAGAAGCAGACCCAGCCCGTAAAGCAGTGTATGGAGAAGTATTCTCTACTATGCAGCGTTACTACAACGACACCAAAGATGCTACTGCCGCTATTCAATACCTATCTCAAGCAGGTCTGCAAGGTTCATCATTGGCTCAGACTGCAACAGTGGCCGCTCGTGCAAACGGAGCTCTTAAAGAACGTATCATAGCCAGCATTCCAGAGACATACAACCGTATAGACATAGCGACAGAAAAAGAACTGTTCTGCGAGCTAATGAAACACATCGTTGCAAATGTTCCAGAAGCTCTTCTACCAGAAGGTCTTAAAGCAGAAATCAAAAAAGCTGGCAGCGTAGATGCTCTGGCTGCACAGATTAAAAACTCTATCATCTATGACCAAAAGGCATTCACAGAGGCAGTTAAGACAGATGCTGCAAGTCTTAAAGATGACGTGGTTATAAAGATAATGCAGGCTTACACAGACCAAGCACGTAAACTGCAAGGCGATATGAAAGCTCTTAAAAATGACTTTGATAAGGCCAATCGTCTGTTCCACGCTGCACTGCTCAAGACTTATGAAGGCCGCAAGGTGTTCTATCCAGACGCCAATTTCACTATGCGTGTCACTTATGGACAGATACTACCTTATGACCCTAAAGACGGTGTAACATACCACCACGAAACAACACTGAACGGTGTAGCCCAGAAATACAAAAAAGGTGATATAGAATTTGATGCACCACAGAAACTGCTAGACCTTCACGCGGCAAAAGACTACGGTCGCTATGCCAACGATAAAGGCGAACTAGTAACTTGCTTCTTGGCAAATCTAGACATCACAGGTGGTAACAGTGGTTCTCCTGTCATAAACGGCCGTGGCGAACTGATAGGTATAGCATTTGACGGTAACTGGGAGGCTATGAGTGGTGACATTCAGTTTGAACCAAATCTACAGCGTACTATAAGCGTAGATATACGTTATGTGCTGTTCATCATCGACAAATTGGCTGGTGCACAGAACATCATCGACGAACTGACGATAGTAGATGTTCCTTCTTCTACACCTCTTGACCCAAAGGCCAAAGTAGTTACAAAAGAAAAGAAAGGTAAAAGAAAATAATACACTTCGTCTTTACCGATGAAAAAATGTCGCCCCGCATGCGGGGCGACATT
>JAFYKQ010000056.1 GCA_017537565.1 Flavobacteriales bacterium | reverse complement strand
AGTGGAGTAGCCACCACCCCACTCTCGTTCCCAGCCCTATCCCTTAACACAAACGTAAAAGAAAGTGTGTCGTTCTGCCTACTAGATATGTTCATATCATAGACTATCTGCCCACGGGCTACAGTCCCACTAGGAACATAACCGCCCAACGGAGGAAGTACACTGCTGTAATTGACCGATGGGTTGAGGCGGGGAGGGTCGCCCTCGTAATACTCCACTATCAGGCTGTAATAATAATCCATCATTATACGTTCATATAGAGCGGTAAGGGTATTATAGCGTTTCATTAGAACACTATATGTACAGGAGTCATTAAATGGGACATACTGCTCATCGGGGAAATACTGCGTGTAATATTCGTTTTGTAACACACGGTAATAGTCTATCAAGAGTGGATACATAGTCGTAGTATCGGTATAAGGATATGACAGGAGAGGCATCTCGACACTATGAGGAAAGAGTCTCTCTCTCTCATCATCACTATACCCTATATCTCCCTGTGCATCTTCAAAATCTAACGTGACGACACAATAGGCTACCATCGTGGTGCTATCTATAGGCGAAGGTTTGTAGAGAAGGTGTGCATTAGCAAATGAGAGCGATGGAGAGTCGTCCCCAGTACTTATATTCTTATGGCAAGCAGCCACCACACATAGTGATATGATAACACCGAGAATGTTTTTTATCTTCATAGGCCCTATTTTTTATCCAATATAATCATTTATCCTACCTCATCGTCTATTTTTTAAGACAGAGAAGAGAAAATGTTTTACCTTTGTGGGGAGTAAAAAAACGATATGGATATAGACAGATACATAGAGAGGATTTTTTCCCTTAAAAGGGAGGATAAAGCAGCTTTTGAAGAGGCTGCTCTTGTGGCATTTGAATACCAGTCTCACGAGAATGCCGTCTATGCCGCTTACATAAAGGCATTGGGTGTATCTCCTAGTCAAATAGACAGCATAGAAAAAATACCATTTCTACCCATATCATTCTTCAAATCCCACGATGTGATATGCGATGGTAAAACTCCAAATGTCACATTCCTATCTAGTGGGACTACGGGTATGACACCCAGCCGACATCTAGTCTATGACCCTTCTATCTATACAAATAGTTATATGAAAGGTTGGGAGTATCACTATGGGAATATAGAGAATTATACGGTATATGCACTGCTACCGTCATATCTGGAACGCGATGGCTCATCACTTATAACTATGGCCGAAGGCTTTATATCTCGTTCGCGTTCTCTACATAGCGGTTTTTTCCTCTATGAACACGACGTGCTCTATCACAATCTTATACGTTCTATAGAAAACGGCGAAAAGATACTACTACTGGGAGTATCGTTTGCACTACTAGATTTTGTAGAGAAATACAATGTAAAACTACCAGCAGATGCAGTAGTGATGGAAACTGGTGGTATGAAAGGTAGAAGACGTGAAATGATACGTCCCGAACTCCACTCCATACTATGTAAAGGTTTTGGAACCGATGTCATACATTCTGAATATGGAATGACCGAAATGCTTTCACAAGCTTATTCCAAAGGCAATGGAATATATGAGTCTGTTCCTTGGTTGGGGATAAGATTGCGTGATATGAATGACCCTTTATCGCTATTGGAAAAAAATAGCACGGCTCGTGGAGCCATCAATGTCATAGACCTGGCCAATATATACTCCTGTTCTTTCATAGCTACAGAAGACATAGGACGTTTACACATAGACGACACATTTGAAGTGCTGGGACGTATGTCTTCCAGCCAGATGAGAGGCTGCAACCTAATGGTAGCCGATATTATGTAAAGAAAAAATATATATATGCAAAAACGGGCAGCTACGCTGCCCGTTTTTTTGTCAAATACTTTTATGACATAACCTCGGCTTGTGAAGCTGTTCTCACTTGGTCCAGGATATTGTTCAGTTCGTTTGCTTTTTCGACAGAACCCATCATATGATTTATAAATTCGTTTATCTGTGGTTCTATCTTATAGAGCAATTCCAGCCCAGCATCTGTAATACAGATATCTACCTTACGACGGTTATCTGGACACAATTCACGTGTAACCAAACCTTTGAGTAAGAGTTTGTCTACCAGTCGTGTAGCATTTGACATTTTATCTATCATTCGTGAAGATACGGCAGAAAGTGTACAAGGCGATGGGTGGGCATCTCTCAATATACGCAACACGTTATACTGCTGTTCTGACAGCCCGTAAGGTTTAAGAATATGGGCAAAACCCGTTGAAAAATGACCTGTGGTGTAAATAAGATTTACATACGCTGCTTCGGCAGGAGATTTGACTGCCTGTGAAATGAAAATTTTTTTGTTTTCCATTGTTGTTGATTTAGGTTTTAATAATTTGGTTGTTAAACAAATATAGGGATATTTTCTGTCAATATCAAACATTAACGCTATTATTGTAAAAAAATTTTTGAGGGATAGTGTTTCAGTATCATCTACTGCATCTTTTTTTTCTCCATATAAAAATATATCTTTACACCTGTTATGAAAACAATTCTACATTCCAGAATATATGAGGCTGCCACAGGCAGCAATATACCTATCATCATATTACACGGTCTACTGGGGACAGGTGATAATTGGGCGAGTATATCTCGCCGCTATGCTCGTGAGGGATTTACAACACACGCCATAGACCTTCCCTGCCACGGACGAAGCCCTCATATAGAGGATATAAGCATAGATTCTTTTGCTAGGTGTGTAGAAGACTATATGGAATATCACCATATAGAGAAAGCCATCATTATAGGACATTCGTTGGGAGGGAAAGTAGCTATGAGTCTAGCTATGGACAGCACACGTGTAGAAAAACTAATAGTGGTAGATATCGCTCCTGTAACATACGACCTATCTACATATCACACTCATATATTTACCGCACTGGATAAATGCTGCTCGTCACCTATAATTTCACGAGAAGAAGCCGCGGCAAGGCTATCCAGTGCAGGACTAAGCGATATAGACACCGCTTTTCTTATGAAGAGTCTATACCGTACAGATGCAGGATTATATGATTTCCGTTTTGATTTTAAGGGGCTATATAAAAACATACACCATCTATTACAGGGTATAGATGGAGATAAAAAATATACGGGAAACACACTGTTTATAAAAGGTGGGCTTTCGGGTTATATCATAGATAACCATTGTGATATCATAAAAAAACATTTACCTCATCACACCATACACACGATAGATAAAGCCTCACACTGGGTACATGTCTATGCGAGTGATGACTTCTACACAAAAACCATACAGTGGATTAAAGAATGATTTTCTCTACGGCCTCTCGCACCGTCTTCCAACGCATATTTTCATCACCCATTATCTCTACGTAAGGTACACTGCTGTCTATTACTTTTCTTTTAAATAGAGCATAAATATCTTCACGGTCTTTCTGTTTGCTCATACAACGAGCCTCGTCCTCCACCCAATCTATATCTGGATAACACAGCAGATATAAATCATACGTCATATCCTGTAATGCCTCTTCCAATTCCTGTGGCACATCACCATAATACCACTGTGAATACACCGCCGAGGCCAGTGGATTACTATCTAGAATGATAAGTTCCCCTCTTGCAGAACATTCGGCTGAAATCTGCCCTCTCACGATAGGCATCACATCATCAAAGGTCAGCTCCCTACCTTCTTCTATCACATAAGAACGGCTGTATTCCTCCACATAGACACAACCATACTCACTGGCAAGTCTTATAGCCAGTGTAGTTTTCCCTGTGCTCTCGGGACCTATGAATACTATCTTTTTCAATTCCGTTCAGCAGATTTAGAAAGCGAGGCTTTGTACATCTTTATCCAGTCAAAGTGTGCCATTACTGCCAAGACCAAGAATATAACATATTGCATGGCCGTCACACCATAACCCTTATATATGTAAAGTCCTATGGAAAGAACATCACAAGCTATCCATAGTGACCAGTGTTCCAGTTTTTTGCGAGCCTGCAACCACATCGCTCCAAATGCCAATGCAGTAGTCACAGAATCAACAAGTGGAACCGTACTATCTGTATAACGAGATAAAACTAAGTAAAAAAGAAGAAAATTACCTATGGTAAACGATAGTGTAAAATATAATCCTTTTCTATCCAGTCGGGTGATAGGCATCTCGTCCTGACTGTCATCTGTACGTACCGTAGCCCATACCCACCAGCCATAGATACTCATAAGCGTGTAATAGACATTCACCGCAGCGTCTCCATATATACCCCAGCAGTATAACAGATATACATACGTAGCCGTAGAGATAATACCCGTAGGATAACCCCATATGCTATTGCGTTTGATATACCACACGCTTAGAATTCCAAAAAAAGCAGACATCACCTCAAGTGCTATAAAAAGAGGCGTGTATCCTTCATAAGGAGCCAAAAACCATTGATATAGTGAATCTATCATCTTTTCTCTATTTTACATCTGATGGGTAACGTACACCACACTGCTCTCTGGCCGTATCCATTATACGCATAACCTCTATCGTACGACTATGGGTATTTATATCGTGTTCTACATCTCCCCTTTCTATCATATCTATAAATGCCGTAAGCTCGCTGCACATATCATCAGCAGGGTGAGGGACAGATATGTCTTCCACACTTCCATCACGCCACACTATGCGTGCAGTATCTATCGTATTTATACGGTCTATGATTATTCGTCCTTTTTCTCCCTGTATCTCACTTGGCAACGAACCATCGGCCACTTTACTATGCAGTATCACAGCGTCAAATCCATCATACTCACATCTTACCGTTCCCTGTCCATCTACCCCTGTATGCAGCTTATAACACGAAGCCTCTACCATACGAGGTACACCAAAGAGCGTAACCATAGGATAAACACCATAAACCCCTATATCCATAAGCGAACCATTGGACAGTTCACTGCGGAAGGCATTGAGGATAATACCGCTTTTAAAACGGTCATAACGCGACGAATACTGGCAATAACAAGCAAAATAACGACGTATAGTACCTATACGAGGCAAAGCCTCCATCACTCTTTTAAACGTGCCGCTATGTGTCGTTTTCATCGCTTCCATAAGCGACAGTCCTTTTTCACGAGATAGACTACACATCTCTTCTGCTTGGCGAGCATTGGAAGCAAAAGCCTTTTCACACAGCACGTGTTTTCCTGCAGCAAGACAAGCCATCGTATGCTCATAGTGCAGTGCATTGGGCGATGCCACATATACGGCATCTATAGCCTCATCTGATAGCAATTCATCTAGCGATGTATATACCTTTTTTACACCATATCTCGATGCAAAAGCACGTCCCCTTTCTTCATCTCTAGAATACACAGCCTCATACACAAACCGCTCATCGTGAGCCGCCCCTGCCAAAAACCATTCTGTTATAAACGAAGTCCCTATCGTTGCAAAACGTACTTTTCCCATCTTAAAAATCAAATAACACTATGGTATATCTCTAGTATATCTGCCGATGTGAGTGGCACAAACGTTCCCAGTTTAAATGTATCCCCGCCTGTTGCACGACGAGCCATCTCCTCAAATCTGGAATATGGTATCCCCGCCTCGGTAAAGGTAAGAGGAAGACCTATCTTACGTATAAAGTCCTCCATACGCTCTATTCCTGCCAATGCTGTTTTTTCCAGGTCGTTAAAGTCTGGCTCTACCTCCCACACTCTCACCGCAAACTGTGCAAATCTATTCACATCACTCTTATACACATACCTCATCCACGCTGGGAAGATAATAGAAAGAGCGGCACCGTGTGTTATATCATAAAGAGCACTAGGCTGGTGAGCCATACGATGTGAAGCCCAGTCTCCTACACGTCCCGTAGATAACAGGTCATTATGTGCTATGGTAGAAGCCCACATCAGCTGGGAACGAGCATCATAGTCATCTGGTGTGGATAGTGCTATGGGCAATGCTCTTATAACAGTTTTAAGGGTAGCCTCACACATACGGTCGGTAAAATCAACACCCTCCTCGCGAGTGAAATAACGCTCCATAACGTGAGCCATTATATCATATCCTCCTGCCGCCGTCTGATATGCAGGAAGTGTATACGTAAGCTCTGGGTCCATCACAGCAAGTACTGGACGGGTAACATCATAGTTTATACCTCGTTTTTCGGGAGAGGGGAGCGTGTCATTGGTAATGACATTTGAATTGGAGCATTCACTGCCCGCCGCAGCTATGGTAAGCACCACCGCTACCGGCAGAGTCTCCTGTGGCACTACTCCACCTGCATAAAAATCCCACACATCACCATCATACTTTACTCCCACGCCTATCGATTTGGCAGTATCTATCACACTGCCTCCACCCACAGCCAGTATAGCATCTATACCGTGTTCACGCACCAGTTCAATACCTCGACGCACCAGCGTAAGACGAGGATTTGGTTGTACACCCCCCAGTAGCACATACTCTATGCCTTCGGCCTCCAATGACTTTTTAGCCCTCTCAATAAGGCCACTCTTCACCGCACTGCCCTGTCCATAGACTACAAGTACACGTCTGGAAATAGAAGACAGATATCCTCCTATCTTTTCACTCTCTCCACGACCAAATACTATGCGTGTAGGCTGATAGTAAGTAAAGTTTTTCATGTAAACTATGGGTTATGTTACGCTTTATTATTTATTATAAATATCTTGATATTTACTCCAATCGGTATATTTCAACACGTCTCTCATCAGCACATAAAGAGCATCGTCAAATCCCGATATATAGCTACGCGAGTTACACAATATAGCACAGTGTGTGGCATTGTTGTAATTGGAAACCCACATAGTAGCCGTACCAGCCAAATTACCAGTATGATATGCTGCACTAGGGAAGAAACTGTGATTTACTCGCCAACCTTTGGAATAAGTAGAACGAGCTGCCGAAGCCTTGGTCATCAATCCATATGTTTCTGGGCTCATAATATCTGGATAACCAGCCATTCCGTCCAGCGAGAACGAAAGACGTATAAGGTCTCCTGTCGTTGCTATAAGTCCTCCACATGAGTCAAGACGCTGCATATTATTACCATAGCCATTTGTGCCGCTCTGGCTGTAATATACGGTTTCATTCTGGAAACGATTAGCCTCACCCGTAGAACCTATTCGTGGAGTATTGCGACCTATGGCATCTGCTATGGTCTCTTTAAGGAATGCCTCATAGCTTTTACCCGAAGCCTCTTCTATGATACGTCCAAGTACACAGAAACCAAAGTTTGAATAACTGTGTTTGGAACCTACGGCCGATGACACACTGAAATTATCCAGTACATAACGTATCGTCTGCTCTTGGCTCATAGACTTGGTAGGAGAGTCAAACATTGGGTCAAACTGCTGTGCTATACCGCTGGTATGTTCCAGCAGACTTTGTATAGTTATATCTTCAAAACCATTGGAAGGATATTTAGCAGAAAGAATACCATCTGGAGAAAATGGGCGGTCTGTAAGTTTTATTTTGCCTTCTGATACCAGACGCATCACACAGATAGATGTCATAGGTTTTGAACAGCTGGCCAGACGCAACATATAGTTTCTACGCATAGGTTCGCGGGTAGTTGTTTTGGCATATCCAAAGCCCTCGCTATAAACCAATTTTTCTCTATGACCTATCGATACAGATATACCTGGTATATCATATTTTTTCATAAAATCAAATATCTTGGCATCTAGTTCTGGGATACCATTCTTTACTAATACATAATAAACAGTTGAAGTCTTGTTTTCGGCTGTTACCTTGACCTCTACCACTCCAGAATAATCCAGTGCAGTAGTACCGCTGGTAATAGGTTTATTATTAACACTCACCGTTGCCCCTGGTGATACAGTAAAGGTAGCTTTAAGAGATGTAAGCGGCACCCCCAATGGCACTGTTACATAATATGTGCCATTCATCACAAAAAGAGAACTACTGCCACTCATAGAAGGGTTATTCTGGGCAGAAAAGCCAATATACGTAAGAGATTTGGCATTTGATGGTTGAGCAGAAGATTCAGGGTCTCCTGTAACATCGGGGTCTTTACTACAAGAAACCACACATAGCACTGCTATCAATGAAAGTAAAAGGTAAAAACAAGCTTTGTTTTTAAATAAATTTTTCATCATTTTTATTTTTAGTTTATCTATTAAAGCTACAAATTTACGTTTTTTATCTAATGCTCATACAGATAGTGTAAAATTTTATTTACCCATATTTTTTAAGTATCACAGCATAGGGTATATCGGGATAGTTTACTACATTTGTAGAAAATAAAAATGAAGATGATAAAAGCCGTAAATATCCACAAACGATTTGGCAACCTGGAAGTTATACGCGGGATAACTCTGGATGTAAAAAAAGGAGAGATACTATCCATAGTAGGGCCTTCGGGAGCAGGTAAAACCACCCTGTTACAAATCTTAGGCACACTGGACACACCTACACATATAGACGGTGTGGATAGCTATGTAGAGATAGATGGGAGGCGTATTACAGGTCTTAACGACAGAGAGCTGTCATCATTCCGTTCTTCACACATAGGTTTTATATTCCAGTCACATCGTCTTCTACCCGAATTCACAGCCATAGAAAACATCTGCATGCCTGCTCTTATAGCTGGGAAAAACATAAAAGAAGCCCAGACGCGCGCACATATGCTACTGGACTTCATGTCGCTTTCACACCGTTCACAACACTACCCTTCAGAACTTTCGGGAGGTGAAGAACAACGCATATCGGTAGCACGTGCACTTATGAACAATCCAAGTGTTGTCTTTGCAGATGAACCTTCGGGTAATCTGGATAGTGCGTCGGCAGATGCTCTTCATCATCTGTTTCTATCATTAAGAGAGGAGTTTGGGCAGACATTTGTCATAGTAACACATAACAACTCTCTGGCCGCTATGGCAGACCGATGTGTAAAGATGCGTGACGGCGTGATAGAAAACATTTCACAAACATTATGAAAACAGAGATATCATATATAACACATCTGCTGGAAGAGCACTACCAAAAAATACACACACCATCATTTATAGAAAACGACCCTTTGCAGTTTGCTCATAGATATAAAGGGAGAAACGACATAGAGGTGGTGGCCTTATTGTGTGCCACTATCGCTTGGGGACGACGCAAGATGATACTATCATCGTGTGAAAAGATGCTATGTGAGATGGGGGCATCACCTTATGACTATGTGATGAGCGTAGATATAGACCGCATAGACACCTGTGGTAAAGCCGTACACCGCACTTTTTCACGAGAGGACTTTGTGTTTTTCATAAGGGCATTGAGGGGTATTTACTCACGATATGATACTATGGAAAAAATATTCCTGCCTATGGAAGGAGAAACTGGGACTTGGGAGGGTATAAACAGATTCAGGAGTGAGATGCTTATGGCGACTCATACAGACAAAAACTCGCGTCATATATCTTCACCGCTCAAAGGTTCGGCGTGTAAAAGATTGCATCTGTTTTTAAGATGGCTGGTAAGAGATGATGGGATAGACATAGGATTATGGAAAAATATATCCCCCAGTGAACTATCTATACCTTTGGATGTTCACGTAGGCAATATATCTCGACATCTTGGCATACTCACCCGCCAGGCCAATGACCGCCGTGCGGTAGACGAGATAGACACCTTTCTACGAAGGATAGACCCCATAGACCCTGTGCGATATGATTTTGCACTGTTTGGCATAGGAGAAAGCAGATATTTTGAAAATCATACAATGGAAGATAGATTGATATGCATACAATAGAAGACTATCCATATTTATCCACACTCAACGATGCACAACGCCGTAGCGTACAGTGCACCGAAGGCCCTATGATGATTATAGCAGGTGCGGGCAGTGGTAAGACTCGTGTACTCACATATCGCATAGCTCACCTTATAAACAAAGGTGTAAGCCCTCATAACATACTGGCTCTCACCTTTACCAACAAAGCAGCACGTGAGATGAAAGAGCGTATATCATCGATAGTAGGACCATCAGATGCCAAAAGCATATGGATGGGTACATTTCACTCGGTATTTGGAAGGATATTACGTGCCGAGGCTCATCGTTTGGGTTACCCAAACAATTTTACTATCTATGACACAGATGACTCTATACGTCTTATAAACCACATAGTAAAAGAACTGCAATTGGACAAGGAGATATATAAGGCTCGTACGGTTCAGTCTCGTATATCTTCGCTTAAAAATGCTCTTATAACCACTACGGCATATGTCAAATACCCAGAATGTCTTGAAGCCGACAAGGCCGCACGTCGAGATAAACTGATAGATATATATCGTATGTATGTGGACCGTTGTTTTAAGGCCGGAGCGATGGATTTTGATGACCTGTTGTTACGCACCAACGAACTACTGGCTCGTTTTCCAGACGTACTGTCCAAATATCAAGATATGTTCCGCTACATACTGGTAGATGAGTATCAGGACACAAACCATTCGCAATATCTTATAGTGAGAGCATTGGCAGATAGATTCCAGAACATATGTGTGGTAGGAGATGATGCACAGAGTATATACTCGTTCCGCGGGGCAAACATAGCCAATATACTTAACTTCCGCCGAGACTATCCACACGCCAATATATTCAAACTGGAACAGAACTACCGCTCTACACAGACCATAGTAGGGGCCGCCAATAGCGTCATAAGACACAACCGCGACAAGATTGACAAAGACGTATGGACATCTAACGACATGGGCGAAAAAATCCTTCTGGCGCGTACCCCTACCGATAACGAAGAAGGATATTACATAGCTCGTTCCATAAAAAATTTCAAGGAAAAAGACATAGATTCTTCATATTCAGACTATGCTGTACTGTACCGCACAAATGCACAAAGCCGTGCCATAGAAGACGCATTGCGTCGTCATAACATACCTTACCGTATATGGGGAGGACAGTCGTTCTATTCACGCAAGGAGATTAAAGATGCGTTGGCTTATATGCGACTGACGATAAATAATCGTGACGAAGAGGCTCTATTGCGTATCATAAACCTTCCTGCTCGCGGTATAGGAGACACCACGATGAATAAACTTCTGGTGGCGGCACATCATTATGACCGCAGTATAATGGAGGTCATAAAACACTTAGATAAACTACCACAACTGGGGATAAACAGCGGCATACGCGGGAAACTGGAAGCATTTGTAGCGATGATAGAAGCATTTGGTGTGTATGCTTCCACGCTGGACGCCTGGGAGGCTGGGGATAAAATCCTCAAGGAAAGCGGTCTTATGGGACTACTGGCATCGGCGACAGACCCCGACGAGATGGCTCGCTATGAAAACGTACAGGAACTACTCAACAGCATGAAGGATTTTGTGGAGAGTCAAAAGGAACTGGCAGACGGGAACAATTCGCTATCGGCATTCATACAGGACGTGGCTCTACTTACAGATATGGATACAGATGACGACAGTAATTCAGACCGTGTAGCACTTATGACCGTTCACAGTGCCAAAGGTCTTGAATTCCCTACGGTCTATATAGCCGGTATGGAAGAAGACCTATTCCCCAGTATGATGTCCACAGATAGTCGAGAGGGAGTGGAAGAAGAACGTCGTCTTTTCTATGTGGCTCTTACCCGTGCCGAAAAACGTGCAATACTCACATACGCCAGCCAACGTTATCGTTGGGGGAAACTTACAGATGGCGAATTGTCTCGTTTTGTAGATGAGATAGATGACAGATATATAGATATGGGCGTGGATAGCAGCACAGCACCTAAAGTATCACATATACTGGACGCAAGCATATTTGAAAAGGACAGTCATATAGTTGCTCGCGGAGGCGCAGCCGATGCTTACACATCGCCATTTACATCTCGTGGTAACACTATACCGGTACGCAAAAAATCGGCAGGTAGCACGATAGACCCATCAAAATTGCGTCGCGTATCAGAGGTAAGTGGGACGAGAGATTCTTCATCTGCAATGCTGGATTTACAGGTAGGACAACGTGTACGCCACGAACGTTTTGGAGTGGGAGAAGTACTATCACTGGAAGGCAGCGGAGGCGATGCTCGTGCTATTATAAGATTTGAAGATGTGGGAGAAAAGAAAATGTTGCTTAAATTTGCAAAGATTCAAAAGATATAAAAAATGATAGAGTCAAACGATTCACTACACTTGGGGCTTTCTTATAACACAGACCGTAAGCCTCTACGCATACCAGAATACGGACGCACGGTACAGCAAATGGTGGACCACCTATTAACTATAGACGACCGCGAGGCTCGCAACGAAGCCGCTCGTGCAGTGATACGTGTGATGGGAGAAATTAACCCACACTTGCGTAACGTGCCAGACTTCCAGCATAAACTATGGGACCAGTTGTTCATTATGGCAGACTTCTGTCTGGATATAGACAGCCCGTTCCCTATCCCTACACGCGAGACACTATCATCTCACCCCGACAGACTGGAATATCCAACGGTTCTTAACAAGTACCGATACTATGGCCACTATATAAGAAAGATGATAGACGAGGCTTGCACTTGGGAGGAGGGTGAACGTCGCGATGCACTGGTTATAGCCATAGCCAAACACATGAAAAAAGCATACCTGGAATATAACAAAGACGTGATAGAAGACAGCGTGATAGGTGCTCATCTGGAAGAACTGTCAAATGGGCGTATAGACTGGGAACACATAGTATCACTACTGCCAGATGGCGAACTCGGTATGCCAAATGCACACGGTATCCCTATCAAAAAACGCAACAACCAAAATAACGGCAAAAAGAACACCCAACACAAAAAGAAAAAGTAACATCTATATTTTCCACATCAAAAAAGTCGCCCGCAGTGCGGGCGACTTTTTTGATGGTATATTTCAAGTAGATATTACTGAGCTCGCCACTGTGCATATAGTGTTATATCCTCTGTTATATTCATATTCTCCCCATTGACATAGGTCTTACCTTTTCCATCTGGACGAGAGTTCCAGCCTATGAAATTATAGAAATTACGCACAGGTGTAGTAGGGAAAACCAACGCACTATTTGTCGCGGTAACAATTCTTTGAACGGCTGTTGTCTCACCATCTATAGTGGCTCCTTCTGCATTTGCATCAAAAGTTACCACCTGATGTTTCACCTGTCCTCCATTAAGCACCACTGTTCCTCCTTCATTGGTAACGTCTGGGTTTGGCACATAGTTAAACACTTCGTTACCCGATATTCTACCACCGTTTATAGTTACTTTGGCCATTTCACCCACCGCATATAGGCCTCCGCCATATCTTACAGCCGAATTGGTCGATATGCTAGGATTATTATCACTCACCACACCGTCTTTACCTATCTTAACATTGGCTATTCTTGTGGTACCTGCCATATCTACACATATACCACCACCGTTACCATCACACACGTTATTTTCCACACGTCCCGACAACACCTCTACATCTACATCACTACTTACCGATGTTACATATATGCCACCGCCGTGTCCTGCATTTGTTTCTGATGTTTTAAGAGCCACATTTCTAAATATAGTACCAGTACTACCCTCTGTCATATAAAAGTCTCCTGCATTTATGTATATAGCACCACCATTACCGTTTTTGGCCAGATTACTTCTCAACTGTCCTCCCGATATCGTTACCGTACCGCCTTCCAGATATACGGCACCACCATTTGTTTCAGAAATGTTATTGATAATCTCACCACCTTCCATTATAAATTCAGGAGATTCTATACCTTTTATGTACACAGCTCCGCCTTCGATTGCCTTACAATTTCTTATAGTACCACCCTTCATAGTAAATGTGCCATTCTCCATATATACGGCTCCTCCCTTGGTTTCTATGTGTTCATATTCCTTATCATTCACATAGCTATCCCTTATAACGCCACCTTCCATAGTAAATTTTGACTTTGTAGCCGAGCCAGCCTCCATAATAAACTGTGCCGATATATAGCCACCACTCACTGTAATAGTAGCATTTCCTTTCTTGCCCGTATCACTATTGGTCTTACCACCACCTATCGACCCTGTACGCACAACAGGATTTCCCGATATCGTTACCGTAGCGTTACCTCCATTCTTGCCACCATCTGTGCCACCCGTGCCACCACCAATACTTGCACCGGCAGGAAAGAATTCTGTCGATATACTTTTAGCCACAATAGTACCTCCCGATATCGTTACCGTAGCGCCACCACCATTTTTGGTCTTACTACTGCCACCACCTATGGCCGTTCCCATAGCCGATTCGGCATAGACATATCCATTGTTTATAGTTACCCTTCCATACTTACCGTCTGACGAAGATGAACTACCACCACCTATGGCTGCACTAGGGATATTCCATTCATTGGCATAATTATATGCATACACATTACCCCCGTTTATTTCAACCTTACCTTCTCCACCAGCTGAATGATAACCTATACCACCGCCTATAGCCGTTCCCGTAGTGGTAGCAACAGCTGTAACACTACCGCCGTTAATGGTTACAACGCCATAACCGTTACCACCACCGCCTATGGCAGTACAGTTTTCGGCAGCAGTAGTTCCTGCATATATGTCACCACCGTCTATAACTATACCTACCGCCGACTGCCTACTATCATCGGCACCTATGGCTGAACACCAGTGATTTGAGCTGTAACCCACTATATTTTTACCAGCATTTTTACTTTCGCTAAATGGAGAACGCGATTTATCAAAATCTACATCGGCTACCGTAAGAGAGCCTACACCTCTTATCCTCAACCGGGTACTTTCATACGAATTGACATAGTGTATAGCACCAAATCTATTGTCTCCATTTAACTCGATGTCCAGATAACTATTCTGGCTTTCTGGCAAAAACGTTATACCACCCGTAGTACGATTCTCACTGGCCTGCTGATAGCGAGAATATACATCATCTATCACCATATTACATTTCACAGGATTGGAAGAGCTACCCTTAACCGTTATACGGTTAGCCGTACTACTCCTACCCACCTTTCTCACTGCTCCTGTAAGACCTGCTGTACTTCCATTATTTTTATCGGCAGTGATACCTTCTTTTGTATCCCAAGTCTCAATCACGTTTTCTACCACCTTGTTATTGGCAATGAAATCACTCCAGAACTGTACACCTATTGACACTGGGTCATACATAGGACGTCTATGAGCTCCTACTCCCAATTCCGAAACATATCCCATGGAATTCTTATTGGCTGCCGTAGATTGATATATATAGTATTTATATTGCTCCTGTTCTGACGAAGAGAAAGTGTTATAAACACGCGTAGGATTTCCTCCCACATATACATATCCTTCATATGATGTAGGAGTGATGGTTACATTACCCGCATTAAGGTCAAAATAAACATAATCATCTGTCTTGGTTTTGTTTATGGTATATGTTATAAGACGACCAGGATCCCATTTGAGGTCTTTAAGTGATGCTGTGATAGTCCCCTTTGTACCTCCCTCTTTGTACTCCATCGTAACATAAGCCGTGTCATCATGATGCTGTGGTATCAATATAAGAGTATTGGAACCGTCTGTTATCATATCTCCCTTTTTACAATCTATACCTCCATCTGGTATAGGAACAGTGTATGTTTTAACACTATCTACATCTGTCCAAGTATGTGTCATACTATATGTACCAGTACTATAAACACCGTGTATTTTAAGAGATGTAACAGTACAGTCAAAACCAGCCCTGAATTTTATACCAGTAAGCACGTGGGAGAACGTAAGATATATACTCTGATTAAAATTACCCCCTACTTCCTTTACATCTGTCACTATAAGGTCTATATGCTCACTTACGTCATCTGGAACGGTATATGTGATCTGTGGAATCTCATCTACTTCTGAAAGCACAAAATTACTGGTCGATGACGAAACCCTGGGGGCATAAGCACACACTCGTATATTATTTTCATCTCCCACATCACTCCACAACGTAGGTTCTCCCACAGGCATCAAATCCTCATTATTTACAAACGAATAGTGTTCATTATGCATCACATATTTTACCATTTCATCATCGTCATACTCGTGTGCATATACACCCACATTGAGTCCTTCCAGCTCTCTTACAGGCGCACTTTTGGTAGGACGTGAACTCTCCTTCAATTCCAGTTTCCATTCCTCTTCTTCTATCGTAAGATATGCTGCCGACATAGCACACGAAGACATTACAGCAGGAGTTGCCTCGGCCTGTAACGCAGCTGTAAAAGAAATAATATCACTATTTTTTACATCATCTGCCCCCTTATCCAAATCTTTACGACACCCTACCATAAGACATACGCCACACAGCAATGATAGCGTATAAAATATCCCGTGTATATATCTTTTCATTTCCATAGTTCTACCCATTTAAATCCTCATATTCCTCATTCCATTTCAATAACTCACCATTGGCGTCTATGTCATTAAACGAATTGAAATAAAGATTTATTATAAAATATTTACCCTTAGCATCATCGGCAGAAGACAATACCTGCCCAGCCGAAGTCTTCAAGACAACATTTACATCTCTCACATAAGATTTTTCAGACTCTACTATTACATTGTATTTTACATCTGGTGCACACATAACACTACCTATCTCCACAGGTGTTATATCCAGTTCCATAGGAGTATCCATCAATATCATCTGTGCAGCACCTCCCGTATATGATACCTTATCACTTTTCAAATCTATCTCCACAGCATCATACGGGCTCATAATAGTTATTCTTCTTATCTTCCCCCAAGATTCTGTCGCATCAAACGATGTAGCACGCACTATCACTTTCAACATCGTAAGTTGATGTTTATACACTTGTTCCTGTATAGGTTGTTGCCAAGTACCAGATTTATGGGCTGCATACATAATATCGTCCTCCCCATTTATAACACGGGAAGCTGTCTTACTATCCCCCGAAAGCGTCCAACCATCACGAGGATACACCCCCACACAATACACCGGAGTATTGTCTGTAGGATATGTAAGAGGATATTGTTTATTTTCTGGGTCTTTATATACCGTCGCCATACCGTCTGGTGCATATTCTACATCGGCGTGGTAAGGAATATATGTAGGAGCTGCAGGTGATGGATTATCTTCATACACTCCATCTACAACAGAAAACCACACACTCGTTTTAAGGCCCGATGAACTAGTTCCATAATAAGGATTTGCCACTACGGCCTTAGTAGAGACAGACATAGAAGCATCTATAGAGGCTTGCAGGCGTATATTCCTAGTCTCTTTACCGCCATCTGTCTTATAGCAAGACATCAACAGTAGTATTACAGGTAATATATAATATATCTTTTTCATCATACTTATCCTTTTATTCATCAAATGACATATCTCCAAATCCACCCAATGCCCAGTCTTGAACCTTAGATGACACTACTATCGTATTACCCATCTTAAAGGTAAGATTAAGCGTAAAGTATTTACCGCGTGTACTTCCTGTATAATACCCCCCAGAAGTATCATTTATCCTAAGATCTATCGGCAGGCTTACCTTACGTCTGGACGTTTCTATATGCAACGTATATTCGGCCGTAGGTGTATCTACTCCATTTACAACAGCACTGGCTGTTGCAATAACAGGCGCACACAGGACATAGGCCACCTCTTGCGGAGAGCTTACATTAGGTTTATAAGGCATACTATACCCTCCCACAGGAGGAAATACATCATCACTGCCCGTAGCATATAACGGTAGAAGACCTGTTCCCACATTTCCATATTCCACACAATCTTCATACACATAATTCTTACTAATATCTACCGTTATATAATTATTGCTCGTTATTTTCATACTCAATATATCTCCCCAGGCTTTCATAGTAGATTCATCATCGGCCACTATTTTTACTTTGAGCCACGTGAGTAGGTGTCTAAAATGCAACGTAGGTGAATTTTCATATAATTGAGCATATGCTCCAGATATCTGTGGAGCAAACATAACATCATCATTCCCATCAAATGTAAAATCGGCTTTATTTCCATCATCATTTACACCCCACACATCACTAGGATAAAACCCTACGAAATATATCTGTGCAGCATTTTTGGGATATACAGCCTGGCTTAAAAGTTGGGGTTTATTACTAGAGAAATTGGCACTGGTGTGTATTGCCACACTGCCATCTCCCGTTTTTCCATTAAACCCCTTATTTTTATAGACACGGTCTGTCGATGAAGCCCATACAGCTGCTTTGAGGATATTGTTTTGAGAAGGAGACACCTGTGAATATGGTGATTTGGTACTATGAGTATTCTCTATCACAGCCGAAAGATATATCTGCCCATCAGTGTCATCTGCCGCATTCTTCTGGCACGAAACACATAATGCCATTACCGATAATATAAAAATAAGTTCTTTCTTCATATTACTGCACATCATAATCGTTTTCATAACCTTCGTCTTCTCCTTTTTCCCATTCTTCTACATCTACCTTAAATAGGATTTCTTCCTTGTTATCTCCCAGATTGAGCGAATAAACATACTTCATACCCGGTTGCCAAGCCGTAACAGCAGGCGTAGAGATTGCCACCGCAGGTGAGGTCTGTGTAACACCGTCCCACGTGTAGTTAACAATTAACTTTACCGATGTCAACGCCTGTGGTATCACCAGATGATATGCTCCTATATCACTATCAAAGTTTATATCACCCGGTACTATCTTACCTATATTTATAGTCATAGTAGAAGGCGCAGCGATAGATGTCCATCGCTCATACGTAAGAGCGTCTTGGTCTGTAGGATAAGCCACATACGTATCATTATCATTTACATACCTAGCACTATTACATATATTCTGAAACATGATGTAATTTATCCTCAAATCACGATGCGACTGTTTAAGCTTAAATTTCACAGCCGAAAACGGGTGAATAAACCTAAGCGACACCACACCACTCTCATTACCTTGATTTTTTCTGTAAGCATATATGAATTCGCGTTGAGAGGCCAGTCTTACACTATCTGCATCTGTGATGTCATCTATTACATCGGGCAATGTACAATTTATAGATATCCCCGTAGATGAAGAAAAAGAGATATCTGTATCATCTACCACCGTTTTATCCAAATCATGAGGCATATATGCCACAAAATTCAGTTTCCTGTCATTTGGCCAGTAGTAATCTATTAGGTTGCTTTGGTTTACTATATCACGGAATCGCCAATCACCATTAAAGTAATACACCCACACATCTTCCATATATCTAGTATCCACGCCATCTGTAAGATATGCATTTATGGTAAATTCTTTTTCATCTACCATATCATCTACATCTTCTATGAGTCCTGCTTTGGAAAGGCCTTTTACACCTTGTACATCTATAAGGATTTTATCCTTATCGCTCTTCACCTCATCTCTCGAACAAGCCATAAAGAATAGCACAACACATATAATATATAGTAATCTTCTATCCATCTTTCTACCTTTAATCATCTACCAAACCATCTATTACAATCTCATCACCTTCTTCGCCTCCCTTCCAGGCTGTCACACCAACCGATAACGTGAATTTCTTAATTCCCAGTGAAAGATTCATAGAATAAGCCTTACCAGCCTGAAAATTCACATTTACAGTACAATATCCACGATTGGTATAAGTGAGATATGTATGATCATTTCTATCATATAGTTCTACTTCATACTCCACATAGATATTAAATCCAGTAGACTGTAAATCCTGTGGTATAAGCATAAGATATGAATCTGCTGCATTTAACTGTACAGCATCATCGGTATTGGAATCATTCAACAGAAAACCTTCAGAATCTCCTCCTACAAAATTCTTATAATCCAACGTGAATTTCTGCGTACCAGATGTAGCACTCCACGCCGCCTGTGGGTCTGCTCCTTGATTTCCTATATCAAGTATACCTTGACTGAAAAACACCCCTGCTCCATCTCCCGTTTTATCTCCCGATGAAGTAAAAACAATTTTCTTAACACGTATATTTACATCTTCTACCATAGGAGACAGCCCGTCTGTAAGAGCTTTTACCGTTACTCCAACCCTAGATAGAGCATGACGGAAATCAAACATTACCCTAGACGAAGATGGAGCATAAGTCCTATCGGTAGTAACAGAATGACTCCACATCAAATCCACCTGTTTTTTCACATCGTTATCTACCCTATGAGTAAGAGAGAGTGTATTTATATCTACACCTGCCATATATGGGGCATATGCAAAAAAACTTAATTTCTCGCCTTGTTTATGAGGCCAGTACTTAACCGGACTATATTTCCAGGTAGTACCTCCATCACTAGACGTAACGCGAGAGTTGTTTATAAAATTGGGATTTGATTTATCTGTATATGAATTCCAGTTTACGTCTTTTGTGTAATATGCCAATACTCCAAAACCCATACCAGACAACTGTGTTTTATCTATAGATACGGCCTTGGACTGTACTACATTTCCCCAACCATCGGCTTCTTTCATAGAGAAATCCACAGCATCATCTTGTGGCATATCCCCTTTATCCCCCTTTGAACAAGACGATACCACCACCGATAACATCAGTAATAGAAACGTAATATGTATGACATTTTTTCTCATTTTTCTATTTTTTGTAAAGGTGTTTATTTTCACCATTGTGGTCGGGAAGGGACATTCAACCCCGCCCGACCTATGCGATGACGCGTGTCATCATATTTTTTTACGAGATAGACGTATTATCTATCTACATCATTCCAGTCAACATTATCTCCTTCTCCTACTTCATCACCCCAGCCTTCTACGCTTGCAGAAAGAACGATTTCGTTTGTATAGAATGTAAGAGTATAAAGATATGCTTTACCCTGTTTAAGAGTTTCTGCTGGAAGTTCTATCTCTTTTACAGCTGTTGATACAGAATGTCCTGCATTTAGAGCAGAGTCTTCAGTTACTATATCATAAGTGATTTTAACCTTGATTTTTCCAGCTGCTGCAGTACCTGTTTCACCACCAGAAGGGATAAGGAATAGATATTTATTTGCACCGAAAACTGGAACAGCTGTCACATCAGATAGACGAACACCTGCCTCTTCATAACCACCCAGGTTTGTTGAAACTTTTGCCATAAGAGGGTCAACAGAAATTGTTCCCTTTGTATCCAAAGTCCAAGAACCGCGAGCACCATCTGCATTACCAAATGTGTAAGTACCCTCTGTTGCCAAATCATCTCCCAAGAAAGATATAGATTTAATGTTCACTTTGGTTTCGGCAGCTACTGCCTTGTCTAGTTTAGCCTTGATATTAACACGAGTAAGTTCGTGACGTAGCTTGAACTCAACACTACGAGATGAGCCATCTGGATCCACAGAAGCAGTTTTTATTTCGTTCATAAGCGTTGCAGCGGTAAAGTCTTCGGCTGTTGTAACATCGCTTATAGTGTATTTAATCTGTGGGAGACCAGTAGAAGTTTTAGTTGACACTACCTCAATAGCCTTTCCAGAAGCATATGGAGCATAAGCCCAGAAAGAGATTTTTTCGCCTTGTTTTGTAGGCCAGTATTTTTTAGGAGTATAATTCCACACTCCACCATCCTTTTCAACAAGCTGATCAAACATAAAGTTAAATCCTGATGCATCTGTCCAGTCTGCACTTTGTGTATAAGAGGCAAACACACCAAAATCACTAAGGTTGGTGTCATCTAAAATACCTGAACGCACCTGAACATCACGTCCTAGATAAGTAGAGAAATTAATGGCGTTTCCTGCTGGAACTTCACCATTAGAAGAGTCTTTAGAGCAACCTACCATAAGTATAGTTGCAATAGCACAAAATCCTAAAATTAATTTTTTCATCGTTTTTAATTTTAATGTTGTTTTTATTAATTGTTTTTATATTTCCAAATCAAAATTTTCTTCTTCTCCCCAGTCTTCTACCCACGCATCAAATCCATCATTTCCCGTGCCTTCGGGTTTGACATCGGGTAATGGGTCTTTTGCCAACAATTCTATTTCACACTCCAGTATCAGTTTACCCGCTTCATCTTTCTTAAAAACAAATTTATCCCCCACTTCAAACGGGAAATCAATTATCGTCTTGTTATCTACCAATAGTACCGACAGATTAAATTTATTCTCATCTGGCAGACCTTTATGATTACAAGGCAGACCAAAACTAGTAATAGACGCCTCTATATAGCCCATAGTAGGGTCATTTTTATCAACTACCAGTCGCCAGTTTTCCAGCAGATGTGTGACTTCGCTCTCGGTAGTCATTCCAGTAGAAAACATAAAGCCTTCGGCCATACCATCTAACGATGCTCTTGCACTTTTAAGGTTATATACATTTTTAAGGTGTACTTTTATACCTATCGTATATATAATGTTTTCTGGGTGATGTCTTGCCACTATAAAATCTGATACTATATCTCGAGTATTCATATTGGCAAGTTTGTTTTCACCCGTTATATCTACCATACGTTGGGTAATCTCTATATCTTCCACGCGGTCTGTACCTATCCATTCTGGCGAGACAGCCAATATCTCTTTCTCTCCACGTGTCTTATACCATCTGGAATCTATATGTGAGGCACACACCTGTGCCGTGGGATATTTATCCATTCCTCTAAATTCAACCGTACCATATTCTTCTGGGCTCTGGTTATAGACCACCGAATTATAATACCCTACCAAAAGATCCACTATGGCAAACGACGTGTTATTTGTCTGTTTTTCTATCACTTTATCTCCAGAACGGGAATACACCATAACAGTCATACCACTGGGCCTATCCTTTTCAAATCCAGTCCAGTCGGCATTTATCTGTACCGATGCCACGTGTGGGTGGTGATAACACAACTCCTTATGTGAACAAGAAGAGGAGACAAAAACCGCAATAAATAAACAGATGTTTAATATCCTTTTCATACCTCCCACTACCATTTATCTCCATTTATATTGCCACGGCCTATCTGCCATACGAGTGTTATCTCGGCCTTGGTAGGACCTATCCATCTACGGGATTTGGACGCCTGCCATACATAGCAGTCATCTACTGGTACATATTTGTTATATTTACCCCACATATATCCCACACCCATACTGAAATCTATGTTAAGACGCTTACTTATAGGCAAGGAATATCCATATGACACCCCTACGGCATAGTTCCATTTGTCTGACACATATCCACTGTTACCCAATGCAAAATCATATGTCACAATCTGTGCATAAGGCCCTATGTGATGCCCCGTGAGTGGTTTATCCTGTGATTTTCTACCAAACCATTTGCGAAACTCTATATCACCACCGTATGTTCTCCACCATAGGTCTGAACTCCTTATATCCCACCAAGCATAATGCCAGTTTACAGCCAACGACCAGTTTCTATATAGATGAACATCAAATCCTACATTTGGTACAAGCAGCGCATCATACAGCATATTGGTACGGGCAGACATATAAAAACTATGTTCTACCTCTTTGACTTCTGGGAGTATCACAGCACTGGCAGTATTTGTAGCAGGTATATAAGACAGACCATTTACATATAAAACATCTGGCGAGTAAGATTCCTTTTCATAACACAGATATAGTCTGGAAGCTCTCAATACAGGGAACATCTTTTCATACATATATCTGTATGGTTCACCTCCTCTCAACATAGATATCATTCCCATATGAGGGAATGTAGCATTTCCTGCCTCTACTTCTACTGCTATCTTGTGAAGTACGGCCAGTGTCTCATCTTTATAAGGCACATCTGGGTCTTCTTCCACCATAAGTATAAGTGTACGCCAGTCTCGTCCCACAGGTGTTATGACTTTCATACTGTCTGGCAGTTCTACATATCTATCTATATAATCAAAAAGAGCATTGGCACGTTTATATGAAAGTCTATTATTGTGATATACCGTACCTTCGGGAGATGCAGCTCCCAATATCTGAATTTTGTTCAATCTATATAAAGAACTATTGCGTCGCTCGTTTATAGCATCTATAACACGTTGCAGAGCCTCTTTATTGTCTTTAAAATTAGGTTCAAGAATAGCATAACCTTGACGGAAATGTACCTGTACAGAATCTTTAACAGTCTGGGCATCTAGTACTTCCGTCCACAATAATAGGAAACACATTGCAACACATATATGTATAGCTAACCTTTTCATTATACACTATTCTCTATTGGGTATCAAATGTACATATAAAGAATTTTAGGCCACCCCCCCCCGCAATTTT